>JBBQCR010000132.1:0-8624 GCA_038318935.1 Phycisphaerales bacterium | reverse complement strand
GGCGCTGGCCGCGACCGATCGGTTGGCGCTGGTCGTTCGCGCCGGTCCGGGGACCGAGTCGATTGATGTCCTTGAGGCCAGTCGCCGCGGCATCTTCGTCGCCAACACGCACGGGAAAAACGCCACCGCTGCCGCGGAACTCGTCTGGGGACTGATCATCGCCTGCGATCGCCGCATCCCCGATCAGGTCATCGATCTTCGCGCCGGTCGCTGGAATCGCGCCGAGTATGCCAAGGCTGCAGGGCTCGTCGGACGTACGCTCGGCATCGTCGGTTTCGGGCAGGTCGGACGCGAGGTCGCGGCCCGCGGAAAAGCGTTTGGCATGCGGGTGCTCGCTTGGAGTCGACATCTCACCGAAGAGCAAGCCGATGCCGCTGGCGTCGACTATTGCGCAAACCTCGTCAACCTCGCGCGACTGTCCGACGTCGTGAGTGTCAGCATCGCGGCATCGCCCGACACCGACGGATTGATCGGCGAAAAGTTCCTGCACGCGATGCGGATCGGCGCGACACTCATCAACACCAGCCGCGGACACGTCGTTGACGAGGCGGCGCTGATCAAGGCGATCGGCGAGCGCTCGCTGCGCTGCGGACTTGACGGTTTCGTCGACGAACCCATCGGCAGCGGCGGCGTCGGCGAGATCAAGAATCCGCTGGCGTCCATGCCCGGCGTGTACGGCACACATCACGTCGGCGCTCTCACCGATCAGGCGCACCGGGCCACTTCAGCGGAAGCAGTACGGGTGGCGAAGAGTTTCATCGAAACCGGCCACGTGCCCAACTGCGTGAATCGAGCTGCGGCGACTCCCGCGACGGCGATCCTCACCGTGCGACATCTCAATCGCCCCGGCGTTCTCGCCCACATCTTCTACACGCTGGGACAAGCCCAGATCAACGTCGAAGAGATGGATAACGTGATCTATGAGGGTGGCGAAGCAGCGTGCGCCAAGATCCAACTGTCTCGCATGCCCAACGAAGAGCACATCCTCACGATCCGCAAGAATCCGAATGTGCTCGGTACGGCGATCACGCTGATCAAGCGGTGAACGATGGCTGACGCCCGTCGCTTCAATTTCTCCTCCGGCCCGGCCACCATGCCCGAGACGGTCCTGGCCCAACTGCGCGACGAGCTCTGGTCGATCGGCGGCACGGGCATCGGCATCGGCGAACACAGCCATCGCAGCGCGACATTTGATCGCGTGCTCCATGAAGCCGTTCACGCGGTGCGGACGGTCAGCGGGCTCGGTGACGGATGGGAGATTCTTTTCCTCCAGGGCGGCGCGACCATGCACTTCTCGCTCCTGCCGATGAATTTTCTCGGCGAGGGACGCAGCGCAGCCTTCATCGACACCGGAACGTGGACTACGAAGGCCATTCCCGAAGCCCGCCGACACGGCGCCGTCGCGGTCGTCTGGAGCGGCGAGCGACATGGTTGGGATCGCGTCCCCGGCCACAGCGAGATTCCGCCTTGCACGAAGCACGCGTATCTCCACTACTGCGCCAACAACACCATCGAGGGCACGCAGTTCGCCGGGCCGCCCGAAGTCGACGTTCCACTGATCTGCGATTCCTCCAGCGATCTCTTCAGTCGACGCTACGACTTCCGCAACCACAGTGTGGTGTTCGCAAGCGCGCAGAAGAACATCGGCCTGAGCGGCAACGTGCTGATGCTCGTGCGCGGGGACTTTCTCAGCACGGCGCGGGGAGATCTCTCACCGATGCTGTCCTACCGCGAGCACGCCAAGGCTGGATCACGCCTCAACACGCCCAACACACTCGGCATTCGGGCGATCGGCCTCTGCTGCAGGTGGATTCTCGATACCGGTGGACTCGCCGCGATGGAATCCCGCAACGAATCGAAGGCTGCGCTCCTCTACGACGCGATCGAAACCAGCGGTGGTTTCTATCGCGGATGCGCTCACGCTGCGAGTCGGTCACGGATGAACATCACGTTTCGCCTGCCCAACGACGCGCTCGAAGCTGCGTTCATCGAAGAAGCGTCACAACAGGATCTCGACGGACTCGCGGGTCATCGCAGCTTCGGTGGCGTCCGCGCATCGATCTACAACGCGATGCCGATCGCCGGCTGCGAGGCGCTCGCGTCCTTCATGCGCCAGTTTGCACGTTTACGCGGATGATTGCTCGCCCAGCGCGGCCCGACCCATCGGCAACTCGAATCGGTCTCGTGTCCGCGTGTACCCGGAGCCACCCATGCGACCGACAGCCCGCAGCAGGTCCGGGTCGATGTGCATGCGATCGTTCTTGAGGGCGTCGTCCAAGTGCACACGGACGACACGACCGATCACGAGATTGCCGGCACCGGGCTGACCGAGGCCGAATCGTACGACGTTGAACGTCTCGCACTCGAAGGCGATCGGACTCTCCGCGACGTACGGCGCGCCGATGTCGATCGACGGTGTTGGCGTCAGACCGGCAAGCTCAAACTCGCTTTCACCGTACGGCAGCTCTTCAGCAGCGGCTACCACGCGACGGATCGTGTCTTCGGTAGCGATCGACACGGTGAACACACCGGTGCCGCCTTCCCAAGGCGGCTTGCAGTTGCGAAGTGTGTCCTTCTCTTCACCTTGAGCGTTGTTCGCCGGCGCGAATCCAATCATCATCGGTTCGCTGGAGAAGGCGTTGAAGAAGGAGAACGGTGCGAGATTCACAAGTCCCTTCGGCGACACTGTCCCGACGACCGCGATCGGCCGCGGAACGATGGCGCCGATAAGAAGGTTGTAACGAAGTCGCTGCGGAATCTGTTCGGATCTCAAGTGCATTCGCTGCCGTCCGTTCGCATGAGCGCAGAGAGTAAGCCGCGACACGACGCGTCAATCAGGGCATACATCTGGTCAAATCCCTCGGGACCTCCGGAGTACGGATCTGGCACCTCACCCAATGGAGGATCGGGGTGATAGCGAAGAATGGGCTCGATCTTCGCGGGCGGCGCACCCATCGCGAGCAGGTCCCGTTCGTTCTGTCGGTCCATCACGAGCATGCGATCGAATCGGTCGAAGTCGGCGGAATTGACACGGCGAGCAATGCTCGGAAGTTCGATGCCATGCTTGCGAGCCACCGCGAGCGAACGGGGATCCGCTCGTTCACCGGCATGCCAGTCGCCGGTCCCCGCCGAATCCACTTCAAAGCGGTCCAGCACGCCAGCAACTCGCGCACGATGAAGGAACACACCTTCCGCGAGCGGGCTGCGGCAGATGTTTCCCATACAGACGAAGAGAAGCCGAATCGGCGGCGCGGCCGGAGGAAGTCCCATGGAAGCTACGAGCGTAGTGGATTGATGCGAAGCGATTGGCTATCCTGCGTTCGTTGTCCGGTCGATGACCGGATGACACCTTCAGGGGCCGATCTGGAATCGACCGGACAGGGAAGGCGTGACGTCGCGCGTCGTGGAGCATGCTTGCCACGTAAAAAGTATGCAAAACAACAACTGCCAACACGCAGTACGCTCTCGCGGCCTAATTAGTGCCGTGCGAAGATCCAGCCTCACGCCCGATAGGGCTGGACTTCGACCAAACATCGGGCTGGTCCTGCTGAGCTGGCATGCCGCTGCAGGATGAGAAAAACGTAGGCCATGGATGGGACACACGCTGCCGCAGGCGGAGTGCTCATTCGAGACAGGAACTGGCGGATACACGCGTAGAAGCGGCTAGCTGACTGTATCGGCACCGGGGTTCAAATCCCCGCGGCTCCATTCGCCCGCCCCCCGGAACGGGGGGCGGGCGAATGTGCTTTACTTTCCTTTAGCGCTCCGTAGCGCCCTCCGGGCGCACACTCGCTCTTGCGCCGCGGGCGCGGCCGAGTGAATCGGCCGCTGCGGCTTGGGGGGAGAGTCGCTTTCCCTTGAGCGCCGCGGACGATGGACTTCCGTTCCCGTGACTTTTTCGTTTCGATCGACGGCGGCTTTCCGTACTCTCAAAGACGAAGTCGTGAGTTGCGAACGGAGCCTCTTCTCGATGTCGACTGGCGATAGAGCCAACAGCAGACGCACCCCCGGCGCTTCGGCGACTGATTGGCAGTTGCTTCAGTCAGCAGCGGCGAGTGGACCGGATGCTCGCGCCAGCCTCGATGTCGTGGCCCGGCGGTACTGGGGTGCGATCTTCGCGTTCGTACGGGCCGCAGGAGTGAGTCCGGCGGGCGCAGCCGATCTCGCGCAAGGCTTCATCGCCGACGTCCTCCTCGGACGCTCGCTGTTGGCCTCGGCCGACGCCCGGCGTGGGCGGTTCCGGTCGCTTCTTCGCCAGTCGGTCGTCAACTATGTCCGGGACCGAGTGCGTCACGACCGAAGCAGAAAGCGTGAGCCCGCGAGTGGCCCGCCGGTCACAAGCCACGGAACGGTCCTCGATGCCCTTGCGGGTCATCGTCAACGCGAGGCAGAACACGCGTTCGACGCCCACTGGGCCGCCCAAGTCGTCCGCGCTGCAGCAGAACGGGCGGAACGTCGCTGCCGCCTTGAAGGTCGCGAGCAGGCGTGGGCGGCGTTTGAGCGCCGCACCCTTCGGCCGCAGCTCTTTGGTGATACTCCCGTGCCATACGCGGAACTGGTTCGCATGCTGCACGTCGACTCGGTCGGTCAAGCCGCGCACCTGGTAATCCTGGGGCGGCGATGCTTCGTTGACGAACTGCTCGCCGAAGTGCGAGCGACCCTCGGACCCGATGAGAGCGTGGCTCAAGAGATCCGCGAACTTCTGGCGGCGGTGGAGGGACCACGATGAATCGCCCATCTGCAGACGAGACGGCATTCTTCGGCGGAACCCCGCAAGGCCTGCCAGCGGCGTTTCACTGGGCACTCGACGCCAACGCGGATCCTTCGCAAGCAGCAGCGGATTGGTTGTCGCGAGAGATCGTGCCGACCGCGCCGAACGCCGCTGCGGCGATCGCTTCAAGTACGTCGACATTGGAGCAGATCATCGCCCTCAAGATCGCCTTCAAGGCCCTTCGCTCGGGCGCTGTATTGGCGCCGGAACGCAATCTCGCAGCCCGACTCTACGCCGCGACGATCGCCGCCGGATTCGTCCGCTTTGGCGTGCGCATCAGTCGCCAAAACGACGGTGCCCTGCGCCGGGCGTTCTCGCATCTTCGTGACGACGACCGCTGCGACGAGAGCTTGCGCGATCTGGCGATCGTGGCGCTCACGCGCCTCGATATCGCGTAGCGCGAAAATCACTGCGGAGCGTCGACCTCGCGGAGGGCCTTCATCTCGAACGGACCAACCGACTGCTGCTCGAGCGCGTTCAGATCAAGCGCTGACCAGACGATCCCCGCCGCGCCTGGCAGCGTGCCGGTCGCGAAAGCGATGTCGATGAGGGCGATCTGCCACTGAGCAAGTGCGCTGACCTCGCGACTCTGTGCGTCAGCCAACTGCGCTGACGCGTCCAGAACGTCCTGGCTGGTGCGCACACCGACTTCAAACTGCCGCTTCTCCGCCTCGTAGGTGCGGGCGGCTAACACTGTCTCCAGACCGGCGGCCAGAATTCGCTGCCACGCGGTCTGCAATTTGTCGACGGCGTTGTAGACCTCGGTGCGAATCGCCTGTCGCCGATCGTCCTTGGAGGCGAGTCGCTGCACTCGCTGCAGGATCGTGCGGGCGAGAATGTTCTTGGCGGCCTCGTTTCCCAGCGGAATCTCTCCCCGCAACGCGATTGTGTACGCATCGGAATCGAAATCGCTGATGTTCGAAATGGCGCCATCGGCGCTCTGGGCTCGACCGATTGGCTGGTAGCTGTACTCGATCGCGAACGCCGGCAGCGTCTGATTGCGGGCGAACGCGATGTTGGTCGCATCGGCGGCGAGTTGCAGCTCAAGCTCCAGCATCTCCATTCGGTTTGCGATCGCCTCATCGGCGAGTTGACCTGTATCAAGCGTGATCCCCAGCGGCGAAGGCAATGTCGTCGGCACCAGAAGCGTGCTGCTCTCGACCGGAAGATCGGGGCGGTTCATGAGTCGCTTGATGCCTCGCACGCGATCACGCAGGTTGGAGTCCGCCACGATGATCTGCTCGAGGGTACGACCCACACCGCTTTCGGCTCGAGTCACTTCGATCTGCGCGACCTGCTCCTGTGCGACGAGGCGCGTCGCCCGATCGCGCTGGGCCAGCGCCAGTTCGTACTGTTGCTTGCGGACCTCCAACTCACGGAACGCGGCGTAAAGAAGCCAGTACCCGCGATCCGCGTTGGCCACGATGCGCGTCACCTCAAGCTTGGTCCGTGCGGACGCGATCTGTCCGCTGTATTCGGCGATGCGGATCGATGCGGTGTTGCTGTTGATGCCTGCGTTCCGCAAGAGCGGTTGGCTGATCGAGAAGCCGATGCCTGCCTCCCAGTCATCCGAGCCGTCGATCGGGCTACTCGAAGTGCTTCGGCCCAGGTCACCGAAGACGTTGAGCTCGCCACCCGTCGCGAGGGGCATGCGGACTCCAGTACGCAGAGCGTCGCCATCGGTGATGCCAAACGGATTGTTGCCGAACTGATTGGAACCGTTTCGCAGGTAGTTGGCGAAGAGTGTCGCTTCGAACTTCGCCCGTTCCGCATCAACCGAGCGTTGCGCAATCGCGGGATCGATGAGTTGCGTGCGCAATTCAAGATTGTGCTTGATCGTTGCGTCGCGGACTTCCGCGAGCGAGAGATCCATGCGATCAGGCCACTTGGGTACCGGATCTCCGGAAGCGAGCGCCGACTTCGTCGCTTCCTCGCGGCCACGCGGCGTCGACGTCGAGCGAGCCATGATGTCGCCGGTGGCAATCCGGTCGAGTCGCTCTGGCGCCACCTTCCACGCTGTTGAGTCGTTGTCGAAAATCCCTTGCGAACATCCCGAGAGTGTCGTCCCGATCACGAGCGAGACGGCGATGCACGCCTTGATGGATCCCCGAGCGACATCGGATGCACCCGGTTCGGTCATGTCACTCATGGCGAAGAGCCTCGATCGGATCGAGTCGCGAGGCCTTGATGGCCGGGAACATGCCGAACACGACTCCGACGACGGCGCAGAATCCGAAACTCATGAGCACGGCCCACAGCGGCACGCTGGCCTGATCGAGATTGGCATTGGGAAGCTTGGTGAGTCCGAACGCGAAGACCTGACCTAACGCGACACCGACAAAGCCGCCCGCCAGCGAGAGCGTCACCGCCTCGAGAAGGAACTGCATGAGGATCGCCGCCGGCGTGGCACCGACTGCCTTGCGGAGTCCGATCTCACGCGTGCGTTCCGAGACCGAGACCAGCATGATGTTCATGATGCCGATGCCGCCGACCAGAAGGCTGATGCCGACGATACCGCCCGCGACCGCTGTGATGCCGGCCGCGAGCGCCTTGAATTGCGTGATGTACTGATCGATCGCCTCGACCTGGAAGGTGTCCGGATCGCTGCCGACGAGTCCGCGGGCCCGGCGCAGGATGAAGCGGATCTCGCTTTTCGACTCGTCCGCGAGATCGGGATTCTTGATGAGCGCCGAGATGCGCATGAAGAAGAAGTTGTCGGGCTGCAGCTTCTCCGCGACGGAGAAGGGGATGAAGACCTCGGCGCTGTTGCCGCTGCGCCCAAACATCGTGCGCTGCAACGTCTCGACCACGCCGACGATGAGGAACCTCCGCCCGCCGAGCAGGATGTGCTCACCGACCGGTTCGATGGGCAGCTTCAGTTCGGTGATCGCCGCATCGTTGAGGAGACACACCTGCCTGCCGTTGGTGTCGTCGACGCGATTGAACGGGCGCCCGCTCACCACGTTTCGGTTCTCGATCTTGTGCCAATCGGGCCAGATGCCGGTGACGGTGAGCCCCTCAAGCTTCTCGTTGTCGCTCTCGACGGTGAGTCCGACGTCCGTGACCGGAGTGATGGCCTTGATCGTGCTGCACTGGTCGGCAATCGCCTCAACCTCCGTGGTGCGCAGCCGGATCTTCTCCCACGGATACATGTTGCGGGCGGACTTCTCGGGGCGCGTCGGGAAGATGAAGATGCGGCTGGCGCCGAAGCTCTCGAACTCGGTGAGGATCTTCGTCTTCAGTCCAACAAGCGCCGCAATGACCGCGGTCACGCTGGCGACGCCGACGATGATGCCGAGGGTCGTCAGCGCGGATCGGGCCTTGTTGGCCCAGATCTGCGCCAAGGCCAAGGCGACCGCCTGCACATAGAAGAGCGGATTGATCATCAGGCGTTGCCTTCCGCGAGTCGGTGCGCCACTGCGGCAGGAGTGTTGTGGGCGCTGAATCGAGCCTCGACCTCAACCCGATGAACGCCCGCCGGATCCTGATCAATGGGCAGATCCGAAAGCACGTTGCCGTCGCGCAATCGAACGACTCGCTGGCAGTGCGCCGCAACTTCGTTCTCGTGAGTCACGATCACCACCGTCTGTCCTTCCGCATGCAACTGTCGAAAGAGCGTGAGAATGTCGAGCGTCGTCTGGCTATCGAGGTTGCCGGTCGGTTCGTCGGCCATCAGAATCGCGGGGCGATTGAGAATCGCACGAGCGATCGCCACACGCTGCTTCTGGCCGCCCGACAATTGATTGGGGCGATGCGTGACGCGATTGGAGAGTCCCACTCGATCGAGGGCCTCCAGCGCCCGCTTGCGTCGGGCTCCCCATCGCCAACCGTTGCCTCGAGCGTAGATCAAGGG
>JBBQCR010000131.1:0-8727 GCA_038318935.1 Phycisphaerales bacterium | reverse complement strand
CGAAGGCTGCAGTTGCGGCGACTTGGCCAACCGCATGAAAGCAGGCGAGATCGACGGCTACCTCCTGCGGCCGATGAACTGCCCGCACCACATCCGCATCTATGCGAGTCAGCAGCGCAGCTATCGCGACCTTCCGGTGCGACTCGCCGAGTTCGGAACCGTCTATCGATGGGAACAGTCCGGCGAGATCGGCGGCATGACCCGCGTGCGCGGCTTCACTCAGGACGATGCGCACCTCTTCATGCGCGAGGATCAGATCGAGGCCGAACTGAACGGATGCCTGAGTCTTGTGAAGCTCGTCTTCGCAACCCTCGGCATGAGCGAGTATCGCGTGCGCCTCGGTCTGCGCGACTCGGACAACTCCAAGTACATCGGCGATGCTGACGCGTGGAACAAGGCCGAGGACGCGTGCCGGAGGGCGGCGCGGGCGCTAGGCGCTCCCTTCAGCGAAGAGGCGGGCGAGGCAGCCTTCTACGGACCGAAGATCGACTTCATCGTGAAGGATGTCATCGGTCGCTCATGGCAGCTCGGTACCGTGCAGGTCGACTACAACCTGCCGAAGCGATTCAAGCTTGAGTACATCGGAAGCGACAACACGCCGCACGTGCCGGTCATGATCCACCGTGCGCCGTTCGGCTCCATGGAACGATTCGTCGGCTGCCTCATCGAGCACTTCGCCGGCGCCTTTCCGACCTGGCTCGCTCCGGAGCAGGTCCGCGTCCTCACCATCAGCGAGAAGAGCGAGGCCTACGGTAAGGAACTGCTGGCGATGCTGAAGGCCGCAAACGTGCGGGTGAGTCTCGACGAGAGTTCCGAGCGCATCCAATCCAAGATCAAGGCCGCCACCGAGTTCAAGATCCCGTATCTCCTGGTCGTCGGTGAACGTGATGCCGAGGCGAGAGCAGTGAGTGTGCGGGCCCGTGGATCTCAGGAAAGCCTTGGAGCGATGCCTGCCGCCGAGTTCGTCGCCGCGATCGACCGGGAAATCCGTTCACGCGGCGGCGAGACGGTGCTGAAGTTCTTCGGCAAGTGAAAGGGCCGACCGCCGCGCTCAAGCGCGTCGCAGTGTGTCGGATTCTCCAGAGCGAGTGTGCGCCCGGAGGGCGCTACGGAGCGCCATTACTGCTATTAGGCGTCCTTGACGGCGACGAAGCTGGCGAAGTTGAACCAGCGGAAGAAAACGTCCACGGTTCGGAATCCGCACCTGCGCAGCATGTCGACGTTCTCTTCGACGCGATACGGGATGAGCACGTTCTCGAGCGCTTCACGCTTCTTCTGAATTTCCTCGTCGCTGTAGCCCTGCCGCTTCTTGTAGCGCAGGTAGAGATCGATGTAGGCTCGATTGAGAAACGAGTCCGAGACCAGCACCTTCTCCGAAATGAGGAGCGCCCCGCAGGGTTCCAGTGACGCGTGAATGCGCTGAAGGAGCGACTCGCGATGGAGCGGGCGGACAAACTGCAATGTCCAGTTCAGCAGCACCACGTTCGTTGGCGGAAGGTTCGAGATGTCGTTGAGATTGGCTTCTTGGAACGTGACTCGCTCCGCCGCGGCGTGCTGGGAGAGCTTCTCCTGCGCCAGTCGCAGCATGTGCGGCGAGTCGTCGATCCCGAGGAAGCGCGTCGTCGGCGGGCAACGAGGATGCGACGCCAAGAGTTCGATCGTCGTCGCCGTAGAACAGCCCAAGTCGCAGACCATGCCGTTGCGCTCGGGCATGAACTCGATGGCGAGGTCAGTCGTCATGCGCTGCACCTCGTCGTAGTGCGGAACACTGCGCGAGACCATGTCATCGAAGACCGCGGAGACCTTGGCGTCGAACACGAAATCGGCCGGACGCTTCACGTCAACGAAGAACCGATCCTTGGAGGCCCCTCCGGAGGATGCTTGGGATTCCGATCCGTTCGCTTCAGCCGTCTTCGCTGGCCCGGCAGTCTTTGCTGGCATCGCGTCTACTCCAAAATGGTGTCATACGGATCGTGATTGACTGCCGCGCTCAATCGCGTTGCAGTCTGCCGAATTCTCCAGAGCGAGCGTGCGCCCGGAAGGCGCTACGGATCGCCACAGGTGGTGCGATCGTTCATTGCGGCTTTGCGTCGACGGGAGATGCCGTCGCTGCGGCGTCGGATGTCGCTGGCGTCTGATCGTCGGCCGCGCGCCCGTGCTCGTGAGAGAAGTGAAACAACATGCCGCCAAAGAGTCGACGGACCTGATCGTCGGTCAGCGGACCGACATTGCGCTCCTGAAGCCGAACGATGATGGCCTCGATCCGATCTGGATCCACGCGGCCGATGTTCGCGCTCTGCTTCCACTCATAGATCGCCGACACTTCCGCGGCTCGACGATTCATGAGGTCGAGTAGCGCGTTGTCGATGTCGTCGATCCGCTTGCGCCGTTCGACGAGGCCGCCAGTGGACATCGTGACGCCGCGAGCGAGCAGCCCCCGGCCCTTCTTGAGATAGCGAGCGACCACGAAGAACGCCATCCACGTCACCGTCGCGGCGATGAAGAGCGGAGCAAATCGTTCAAGCTGACCAGAGATCCCGGCCTTCCATGCCAACGCCGCAGTTAGGAAGAACAGCGTCGTGAAGATCGTGCCGTACTCCTTGACGATGACCGCCGGCCAATCGAAGCGATAGGCGCGGATCGTTCCCAAGAGTCGCCACGGGCGCGGAAGCCATCGGGGAGTCTGTGCGCAGTACGCGCGATACGCGTCGCCAAACTCTTTCGCGAGGTATGCCTCTTCACCTGCGGTGATCGCGACGTAGGCAAACGTGAAGAACGCGACGCCGATCGCAATGCCCCAAGGATTTCCGACGACCAGGAGAAGCCCGATGACCACCAAGAGGTTGCCGACGTACATCGGATTCCGCGTGTGGGCGTAGATCCCGCCAGTCACGAGCCGCGCGGCGTAGATCTGCTTCTTCTTGCCGCCGCGCTTGACATAGTCGAGCCCAACCGTAATGACACGGATGGTCTGCCCAGCGAGGGCAAGAACGACACCGACCACCGCGAGGGTGTCACTCACCGGGTCGCCGAACCCACGAGCCCTGAAGGCGATGACCAGTGCGGCCATGACGATCGGGAAGAGTGCGTTTCGGGTTCGGAAGAAATACCGGCCAGCTTGTACCAGCATGGAACGAGAGTGTAACGAAGCAACGTCCAAATGCCTCAGCGGAACCTCGCGAAGCCGTTGTTCCATGCAATTCTGGCCCATTCAAAGAGGTTTGTCTGGATCGCTCGACCTGCAAGGTCGGCAGAGGCCGACGCCGCAACAGGGCCAGCGCCGGCTTTCCGAGCAAAGGTCCTCGCGGCCACGAAGGAACCGCCGCGCGGCACCCTGTGCCGCGCGGCGGTTCGGAGCGGCACGGATGTCCACTGCACTGGTCAAGCGCGACGACGACGCACGCCACCGAGGCCCGCCAGACCGAGCAAAGCGATCGCCCCTGGAGTTGGCACTGCATTGCCCGTCACGAGAATGTTGTCGATGCGGGACGATCCGGACACGCCACCGGCGTTGACCAGGGCCCGGAAGCGAACGATGACGTCCGCCTGATCGCTGAACGTCGCGGCGAGTATTTGCTTCGACGTGTAGAGCGGGTTGTACGCGGTGGAAGTCCAGGTGCCAGGAGCGCCACCACCGCCGGACTGAAGCACCGCGTACTCCAAGAGCACCGATGTGAAATTGAGGCCGCCGTCAATACTGGCGATGATCTCAAACGTCGTCGGACCGGTCGAGCTGCGAGCCTGATCCCACGAGAGCGAAAGATCGGTGTATCCAAGGCTCGAAAAACGGGCTTCGTAGTAGTCACCGATCGCCCAGTTGTTGCTGCTGAAGGAGAACGGGCTGCCGTTGCCGGCAGGCGACGTGTAGGCCGTCGCGGTAGCGGCGTGGGTCGAACTCAGCATGGAGCCGAGGGCGTTGACGCCTTGGTCGGCGGCACCTGCGGCGTACGAAGTTCCCGAGGGCGGGGGATTGTTCGGGAACGCGGCCGGAATAGTCCAGCCGACGACGAGCTCAGCGGAGGCGGACATCACAAACGACGCGGCAGCCAATGCGGCCACTGCAGCAACCCGGGTAGACAACGACATTTTTTCTCTTCCCAAAAAAGGAGCGGTTGAAAGCATGCCAACGCCCAAGACAGGCGCGGCGAGGGGAAGTGGAACCTAATCCGACTCTCGCGCGGGTCAATGGATTACTGACGATTGGTCGAGAAAAGCCGTGATCTCTCGCAGCCAAGGCTCAGTGATCGGCGTCCGGGCCGGTCGCGAAGGCGGCATTCGACGAGTTCACCGCGCAGGCGGCTGCTCGCTCGGCAACAGAGCGACGCGCACCATGTCACCGACTCGCACGAGCGAGCGTCCGATACCCGCGTCGGAGAGCTCGGCGAGAAGTTCTTCATCATTCAACACAACGACCTTTGGGCTGTTCGCCGCGGCGGCGACGATGCCAACCAGCGACCGCTCCGTCGACAACCCCGTCACGACCTCGATCAGTGACGTGCCTCGCAGTGCAAGCCTCTCCTGCGGATGGAGGCTCGGGCCTTTCCCAACGCTTCGCTCGCGGAATGCCTGCGTACCGGCAATCCCCAGCGCCGCGACCACGGCGGCGATCGCCGAAACTCGCAGGATCCGTTGGCCGCGAGCTCGATCTGCATCGGCCCGCGTGATCGCATCCCATGTCATTGCCTTGCGGCGAGCTGCAAGTGGCGACAGATTCGCGTCAGGCTGAGGGCCTTGCGTGTGCTCATTCATCGGACATCTCCTTCCATCCTGCGCGCAGGCGTTCCATCGCTCGCCGCAGACGACTTTCCGCCGTTCGCACTCCGACGCCGAGGGACTCGGCAATCGCCCGCAGCGGCCGATCCCGCCAGAATCGAAGGTGTAGCACCTCTTGATCCTCTTGCGACATCCGGTCGATCTCGGCGGTGAGGCGCTGCAGAAGTTCGTCCGGGAGCATCGCTCCGCGCGGGCCTTCGATCGTGGCCTCGCGCAGCGCGCGGGCCCGTTCGCTCTTGATGCGGTCGAGTGCGGCGCTCAACGCGACTCGCACCAACCATGCATCGAGGTTCGCGATTCGCTCGAACGTCGGCATGCGGCGAAACACTCGCAGCCACGCGTCGTGCACACAATCGCACGCGAACGCTTCGTCGCGCATCGTGCGTCGGCGCACGATGCGGAGCAGCATCGCGTACCGAGCCTCGTACAGCGCTGCCAACGCCGACCGATCGCCTCTCGACACGCCGATCGAAATCCGCCGCGCCCACGCATCGTCCATGCGATACTCCCGCACCGATGCGCTTGGTCGCTGTGAAGGCAAAGACGGCAGCGTGATGATCGCGTCCTCCGCTCCCACATGTCACCTGCAAGTTACTTGAAGATCACCGGAAGGTCTTGCGCCGCAGCAGCACCAGTTCAAACTCTCGCCTTAAGCGTTCTTTCGTCGCTTCGTCGAGGCTTGGTTTCTGCCTTGCTTGGGCGAGGATCGTCAGCATGGAGGTCGCTTCCTCCTTGGACATCGTGCTGATGCGTTCCTCCGACAGCGGAGCGGGGGGCGGGGCATCGGAGGTCGTCCCCAGCCTCTCGCTCGCTTTCGGCACGCGCACGCGAACGATCTCGCGAACCAAGTCGACATCCTGCGGCGTGCCGCGCACGATCAGGAGCCGCGACGGCTCGTGGTACTTCGCCTGAAAGGTCGCGGCGCCGTCGTCCATCTCGATCGCCACCGTGATCGCGTCGAGAATCGACTGGATGTCCGACGCGCTGGCCTCCTTGAGAGGAGCAAGATCGAAGACGGTGCGCATCACCGCATCGGAGCGCCCACCGGGCTGGGTCACGGTCGGGACAGTGACGATGCAGGCGCTGCGGGCGACGTTCAATCGCTCCTGTTCATCGCCGGTGCGTTGCGCTGCCGGTCCGACCCAGACCGCGTTGACGCTCACATAGCCTCCCGCTGGCGCGCGGAACTTTGAGCTGGTGATGATGTCTACAGCAGTGCGCAGATCTGCATCGCGGAGTTTCACGCTTGGAAGCATCAGTGCTTCGAGCGCACGGGGGTCGGGAACGATGAAGCTCTCGAAGGACGCCTGCGTTCCAAGCGCTTGGAGATACGCGAGCACCGAACCGCCCTCGAAGTCGACGTTGATCGTTGTTGCGCCGTGCTCGCCGCCCCGGCCCGTTGTTCCTGCATCAGCCTCTGCTTGGTCCGCAGCGTTGGCACGTTCTGCCTCGTTGGACAGGCGTTCGAGCGTGTTGCGGGCTGCCAGGATCTGGACCTCGGTTCCGGTGATCACCAGCGCCCGAGCACCGGGAACAAGCGACACGCGGCTTCCGCTGGCCTGCCGAATGGCGCCGACGATCTGAGCGGTGTTTCCTCGTCTGAGGAAGGCGTCGGGCACCGCGACAAGTTCGGTGCGGTCGTCTGGTCCGAGTGGAACAGGTTCCGGTGCGACCGGGGCTGCCGGCGATGGCGGCGGCACCTGCCCCAGGCTTTCCCGGACCTCGAGCAGCCCCGCGAGCATTGCGGGAACCAGTAGAAATGCCCGAGCGGACACCAACGATCGAGAGCGAGTCACGGTCTTCATGAGGCAACCTCCAACGCTACCAACGAGGCGGATCGCCGCATCCCTCCATCGATGGCAGAAATTTCTAGGAATCGTCGACGAACGCGCCACCAGATCGCGTCTTTGCATCATCGCATCATGCGAGTTCCCATGAAACTTCGGCGCGACAGAAGAACCTCTCACAGGCAGCGAATCACCACCAGCGTTCGATCATCGGTCGCTGCTGTGCCGCCCGTGAACTCGGTCATCGCCATCTCGATCCGCCGAACGTACTCGGAAGCGCTCGCCGATCCGCTTGCCAAGAGCAGGGCGTCGAGCCGCTCTTCGCCAAAGAGTTCACGGCTGCGTGCGCGGTCTTCCGGAGCCATTGCTTCTGAGATGCCATCGGTGTAGAGGACGAGCACGTCGCCGCGTTCCAGTTGCATCGTCGCGTCGCGGTACGACTCCTCGGCGAAAAGTCCTAGCGGCAATCCCGCGTCCCCGTCGAGCGACAGTACCTCTCCGGCACGAACCAGCCGCGGCGGATTGTGGCCCGCAACCGCGTAGCTGAGTTGCCTCGATCTCGAATCGAGTGTCGCGTAGAACGCCGTTACGAATGTTCCTGACCGCGCGTAGCTACGAGCAAGATGGCCGTTGATGTAGCCGAGCAGGTGTGCCGCCGGCACGGGCGCACCCGGACGGGTATGCGCAATCGCGTGGGTGATCGCCATGAGCACTGCCGCAGGTGTGCCGTGACCGGAGACATCGGCGATGAAGAGTCCCCATTGACCCGGACCGTCGGGATCGGCGGCGATCGGAAAGAAGTCGTAGTAGTCACCGCCCGCTCGAGCGCTGGTGACGTACGAAGTAGCAATCTCGAATCCCGGAATCGTGGGTGGAGCGCTCGGCAGAAGCGAACGCTGGATCTCGCCGACGATCTCCGACTCACGATCGAGTTCGCGCAAAGCCGCTGAAAGCTGCTTGCGAAGCACGAGACTCTGCGTCCCGCGACCGAAGAGACTCGCTTGCCAGTGCATGATCGGCACCGCGGATCGGTCGAACTCGACACCTGGAGGAAAGAGCGAGATGCCGACATTGATGCCCTTGCCGCTTTCGTACTGCGGCACGGCGATCAGGGATTGGAAGCCCTCAAGGTAGAAGTGTGCAGGATCGTCGCTGCGAAGAATCGATGGAAGGTCGTCGATGACGAGCGGACGATCCGCGTAGGCGATCTCACCCAGCAGTCCACCCGACAATCGAGGCAACCGATGCCGCTCCTCCCAAGGATTCGGATGTTCCGTGAAGCGCGACGATCGGGTGATGAGGAACTCCGGCGGCTCGATGTTTCGTCGCGAGAGCGCGATCCAGTGCTCGGAGTGAATGAGTTCGCCGATTCCGCGCCAGTAGGTCTCGACCATTTCCTCGGGTTCGGTGAGGTCGGAGACCTGCTTCATCACCCGATCGATGATCGCGAGTTCGTCCTGCCACGGTCGGCGGCGGTACAGCATGCCGCGATTCTACGGAAGCCCGCCGAACGCGCAGCGCCCTCCTTCCCCTCAGGGAGCAGTCGCTCCCTGAGGGGAAGGCATTCCGTCGCTGGTGTTCGCTACCGATCCTGGAGGTGGAGGCGGCATCGGCTCGACGAACTCCTGTTCGCCTGCGAGGTACTGCACGAGCGTTCGCAAGGCGACAACTTCCGTCGCGTGCTCCTGCTTGGTGAGCTCGCCAGGCGGATGGCAGCACGGCTGGAGACGCGACTGGACATATTCCAGATAGGCAAATGCGGCCCGCACCCGACGCGGTATCGGCGGTCCGCTGAAGATTTGTTCGTTCATGGAAACACCCGATTGGAAAGGAGAGCAACTCATGCGATGACTCCGCGACGTCGCATGCTGCGACGACGACCATGGAGACCGAACACGATCGAACGCACGGTCGCTGACCGTGCAGAGTGGAGCGATGAATTTTGAGGAGTGCGCGTTGTCGACGTCAGCCGACGCGACTTCCCGAGATGCGCAACCACAAGATCTCGCACGCGATCCGATCGGATCGCATTGCAACAGCAAGAAGTTTGTAGTGGCGCAGCAGCATGGGAGTACCTGACGAGGAACGTGGGAATCTACTCGCCCATCGATGAACGTCAAGATTCAATCGCCACGATTTGCCGAAATCGAAATGAAATGTTCTAGCG
>JBBQCR010000130.1:0-8731 GCA_038318935.1 Phycisphaerales bacterium | reverse complement strand
CGTGATGGTCGTCACCGCCGTCGCCGCAATAATCCGTCAACTTCGTCAGGTTCCATAGTCCATGCGCTCCTCGCTTCCTCTCGTCGTCGTCGTTCTTCTCGCTGCCACCGCTCCGGTCGGATGCGGAAGCAACCTCAATGGTCGCGTGTTCCTCAGCAATTCCAGTTTCATCCAGTGGGTCGGCGACGGTCCAATGCCAGCCGGCGGCGAGCCAGTGCAGGGGGCAACCATCACGGTCACAAGCGACCCGCAATCGCCAGGTCGGCAAGTCGTCGGACGCGGCGTCTCGGCGGCCGACGGGAGCTTCTCCGTCAAGTTGGACGCGTTCGGCGCGGGCTGGATGCAGGACGACTGGCTGATCGTCGTCGCGCGAGGCGGCGTCGGACGAGCCGAGTTCCTGGGTCCGCTCTCGCTCAGTCAGACGTTGCTCGTGACGCTGGCTCCAGGTTCCGATCGAGGGCCGTCATCGAACGACTTCTGGAACGGCTCGATCGGTACCAACGATTCCGGATCATCTCTGATGGAGGAAGCCAAGCACTTCGGCTCCTCCTCGTCGCGCTGACCGCATCATCGAGCACCGTGCGTCGACGCTATCACCTTCATCTTCCCGGAGTCCTCTACGTCGCGCTGACGCTTTTCGTCGGCGTCGCAGCCGCGAATCGCCCGAACAACCTGCTTGTCTGGGTGTTCGGCGCGATGCTTGCCGGTGTGCTGATTTCCGGCATCGTGAGCGGCGGCATGCTCATGGGTGTTCGCGGCAGGCGCTTCGATCCAAGGCGCGGCGTCGTCGGGGAGCCGCTCCTCATTCGATACGCGATCGAGAATCGTTCGCGCGTCTGGCCGGCGTTCAACCTGCATGTGTCGGAACTTCCCGCAGGCAATCGGCAGCGCGATGCAGCGGATCGCGCGTTTGCCTGGCAGCGGGGGATGCAGGGAAGCGATGGTTGGGTTCTGCACGTCGGTCCGGGAGACCTGGTGCACGGAGAGATCGTGCTCTTTCCGCAGTGCCGCGGAAGACTGATCTTTGATCGCTTTCGCGTCTCGACGACGTTCCCATTCGGCTTTGTTCGCAAGTCCGTGTCGTTCGATCAGCGGACTGAAACGCTGGTGCATCCACGAGTGCTGCCGCTGCGCGACGACTTGCTGTCCTCGCTCACCAAGGGCGGGCTTGGCGGCTTCCGGCTCAGCTCCTCGCAAGGTGCTGGCGACGACTACTTCGGCGTACGTGAATACCGGCCCGGTGACAGCGTCCGGCAGATCGCGTGGAAGCGAGTAGCGGCTGGGCAGGGGATCGTCAGCATCGAGCGCAGCAGTTCGACGCCGCCCCGCATTCGAGTGGTCATCAATCTCCGCACGCCGACCGATCAGTTGCGGGTCAGCGAACGAGGCGAATCGGCGCGTGAGCTGGAGGAAAGCGCGATCTCCCTTGCGGCGTCGGTGATCTCGCTCGCGGAGCGGCAGGGCTACGAAGTCGGACTGACGGTGCTTGGGCTGGCGTTGCCACGATCGCCGCTTCGCCGTGGACATTGGCACATCGAAAAGCTGATGGCGACGCTTGCGCAGATCGACCTCGACGCAGCTCGGGACGGCGAAGCCCAACTGCCGGACGCGGACCGTGATCGGGCGGTCATTGTCGCCATCCATCCGGATCGCGCGTCACCGAGCGTTGCACCCGATGGTGCGTGGCATCTGGTGGCAACGCAACTGTCGACAATGATCGCACCACAGGCTCCCCGGAGCGGAGCGAAGGCGAACAACGAGGTGCTCGCGTGAGACTCGTCGAGCGATTTCGACTGTTCGCGCTGTTGCTCGTCTTGCTCGCGATGGTGGCGTTCTGCGTCTCACAGCGCAGCGTCGCATTGCTGCTCGTCGCTCTGCCGCTGGCCATACTCTCGTGGTACGTCACCGAAGGCCCGCGCGGCCGCGCTCTGCCGCGTTGGATGCAGAACGTGCTGCTGGCGTCACTGCTCGGATGGGCAGCGTTCGCGTTCATGACCCTGCCTGATCTCTCCGACACGATGGGATTGCTCGGTCGCTTTGTGCAGTGGCTGTTGCTGGTAAAGCTCTACGGCCGGAAGTCACCGCGCGACTATGCGCAGATCATCGCGCTCTCCGGCGTGCTGGTGATGGCGGGGACGTTGCAGACCGTCGAGTTCGCGTTCGCGGTGATCGTGTTTCTTTACGCTGCGCTCGCTCTGTGGACGGTGCTCCTGTTTCAACTGTGGGCGGCGCGGGAACGGGCACGCGATGCGCGGATGCGGGCGATCATGGTTGCGAGGAACACCTTCGGTCCTTCGTCCTCCGCAGCCCTCGCGCCGCCTGTCCAGCCGGTTTTCGGGCAATCGGTCGCGTGGCAGTTCCGCGCTGTCGCGATCGCTTCGACCCTTATGGGACTGCTGCTGTCGATCGTCATCTTCGTGATCTTCCCGCGCGAGCTCTCCGATTTCGCTCGCCGAGAGTTTCGATTCGGCGCTCCGCGTGTCGGCTTCAGCGAGGACGTGCAGCTCTTCACCAACAATCGAATCACCGACAGCGAGCGGGAAGTCTTCACCGTCAATTGGTCTGATCGTCGCGGCGAGTCGATGCGGTTCTCGGAGCCGCTCTATCTCCGCGGCGCGGTGCTCGATCGGTATCGGCCCGAAGAAGGACGATGGATCCGTGCGCCTCGCGGCGAGATCCGCGCGATCTCGACGTATGCGAGTGATGGGCGGAAAGACGGCAGCCACAGCGGCGAGTTTCAGAGCCTGGCGCGGTTTGTGATCGATGAGCGGTTCCAGACGTACGTCCAGCAGGTGACGATGAGCAGCCTGGCCTCGGATGTGCTCTTCTCCGCGTGGGCACCCATCGCCGTAGCGTCAAACGAAGGACGGAACTTCGAGTTCGATCCGTCAACGTTCCTTGTTCGTGAGTCGCGCATCGGCGGCGGCGGGCGAAGTCGCAGGTACTCGATCAAGGTCCAGCCGTTCCCGAGCGAGAAGACGCTCGAAGCACTCATGGGTGCGTTCATTCCGGAGGCGAACGTCAACTTTCCGGTGCCGCAGATCGAGCAGTTCTCACGCGAGCTGCTTGATCAACTGAATCCGATCGGAGTCCCGAGCGCGGCCGAGATCGCGGAGAAACCAGAGAGTCGCTGGATTCGGAATCGCGGCATCGCCCGGGCGTTCTCCGAGTGGTTGCAATCGTCGCGATTTTCCTACACCACCGATCTCGGCGGCTTCGTCCGAATCACCGGCGAAGATCCGATCTTCAGTTTCCTGACGCGCTACCGGTTCGGACATTGCGAGTACTTCGCGTCGGCGCTGGTTGCCATGTGCCAGTCGGTCGGTATCGAGAGCCGTGTCGTGACGGGCTATCTGGCGATCGAGTACGACGAGACGCGAGAGCTGTATGTGGTGCGCGAATCGAATGCCCATGCATGGGCCGAAGTGCGCGTCGGCGAGTTCTCGTGGTTGCAGATGGACGCGACGCCTTCGGAGACGCTGGCATTGCTGCAGGAACGGCGTCGCTCCTGGGCCGACAACTTCCGCTGGGTCTACGACCGCGTCGAGTTCCTGTGGAATAGTCGGGTTGTCACGTTTGACTCGTCTACGCAGGCATCACTCGCGGAGCAGATGAGCGGGGCGTGGCAGCGCTCGTTCCGCGACTGGCTGCTGGCGGCGCAGGAGCAGCTTCGTCGTCTCAACCAGTACTTCGTCTTCGGTTCCGCCGGAACGTGGTGGTTGGGTTTGGTCGGATTTGCCGCTGTGCTGTCAGTTCTGGTGATTGCGAGGTTGCGGCGGCGCACGCAACGGCTGCGGCGGGTGGTAGGACTCGAACGAGACGGGGTCGCTTCGCGCGGAGTAGCTCGGCGGCTTGCACGCCACTTGATGCAACAACTGGGGTTCTGGCTCGACGTGCTGGACACGCTGGATCGTCATGGCGTCGGCAAACCTGCAGCGCTGCCGCCTCGCCTGCATGCGGAGGTCCTCTCCCAGTCACGGCCGCAGGCGGGTGAAACCTTCGCCGATCTGGTCGATCTCTACTACGACGTGCGGTTTGCAGGCCGCCCGCTGGACTCCTCGAGGCGACAGCGGGCGAACGAACTCGTGCAGCGACTCGATCGGGAACTTGCGGCGGGGCGCTGATACCGATTGGGGCGCACACTCGCTCTGGAGAATCCGGCATATTGCGACGCGCTTGAGCGCGGCAGTCAATCACGATCCGTATGACTTCTCGGTCTCGTGCGACCAAACCCGAATGGCGGCAGGACTGGCCTCCGTTCTCCGTCCTGCGATAGATGCGCTGGAACCGGTCGTGGACCGGTCCGATTCGTCACTCTGCGAGGCAGCCTCTGCTGCGTCGCGGCATTCCAGATTCGCAACCGGTCGAAAGGATGGTCCAGTGCCCGCATCACGATCACGCACCCATGAGTGGCGCCGTAGTCTGCAGCAGACATTCGAGCGCGGCGGCGCCATCGAGATCGCGATCGCCCATCCGAAGTCGACCAGCCCCGAGCCGCTCGCGCACGTCTCGGGAGGTGACATCGTCTGGCGTGTGCGCATCCTCGATCTGACGGATCAGGAGATGGTGGTTGAGCAACCGTCGGCTCTTGGGGTGTCCATCTCGTTCGATTGCGGCATCGAGCTGGTGGGCGCGATCGCGATCGGGCAGAATCGCTGGACGTTCCGAACCTCGCATCTGGGCACGAAGTCGATGTGTGGACCGCGACCGATCCGGGCGATGCGGATTCGCATGCCCGAGACCGTCGATCGTTCGATGCGCCGCGCTCTTCGCGTGGAAACCGCCGCATTGCAGCTTCCACAAATGGAAGTCTGGCCGCTCCTTGATCCGCGCAGTGTGGTGGTCGCGGAGCGCTGGAACGAGGTGCAGATGGAAGCGCTGCTGCAGGGCGAGCAATGCTCCGAGCCTTCGGATCCCGAATCACTCATGCCCACCGTTGGCCCGCGATTTCCGGCGACGCTGATGAATCTCGGCGGCGGTGGCGTCGGCCTTCGTGTTGAGCCCGAGGACTCGGTGCAGCTCAATCGCCATCGCACGTTCTGGATACGCCTCGACCTCCGGCCCGAGTTGACGGTGCCGATCTGCGCGACGGGAAAGGTCGTCCATACTCACATCGACAGCGGGATGCGCACCTACGCGGGCGTGCAGTTCGACTTCACCTACCACCCGGCCCACGAGCGATTCGTGGCGGAGCAGATCCGTCGCTACATCATGATGCAGCAGCAGCTTCAGCAGCAGGCGAAGGAGATTCTCGATCAGCAGCACAAGGGCGGCGATCGCGCCGCCGCGTGATCACCGCTGCGCGCCGCCGCCGAGCGCTCGCGCCAGCACCGCCGTCTTCGCCACGCTCTCGTTCCACTCCGCTGCCGGATCGCTCTCGGCGACGATGCCACAGCCGGCCCAATAGTCCATGGTGCCGTCGAGTTCGCTCGGGCGCACGTCGCGTCCGCGACCGTGCAATGCGATGGTGCGGATCGCGACGTTGAGCGCCACGCTGCCGTCGCTCGCCAGGAGTCCAGTGGCGCCGCAGTACGGGCCGCGGCGCACCGGCTCGAGCTCATCGATGATCTGCATCGCCCGGATCTTGGGCGCGCCAGTCACCGATCCCGGTGGAAACGTGGCCGCCAGCAGCGCCGTGACATCAATATCAGGGCGCAGCGTCCCCGAGATTTCGGCGACCGCGTGATGCACAGTCGGATGCGTCTCGATGGTTCGCGCTTCATCGACGCTAATCGATCCGATCTCGCAGACGCGACCGAGATCGTTCCGCATGAGGTCGACGATCATCGCCAACTCCGCGGCATCCTTAGCGCTGCGAAGGAGCTCGGCGCTGTCGGATTCCTCGGGCCGCGTGCCCTTGATCGGGCGTGACACCACGCGGCGGCTCGAACCGTCGACGGATAGGAAGAGCTCGGGGCTCATCGAGACGATCGCTCGGCCGGGAGCGGCTTCGATGTACGCGCCAAACCACGCACCGCTCGCCGAGAAGGCCTTGGCCGCGAGCCCGCGGCTCGATCCGGTGAATGGCGCGGAGAGTCGGCGGGCGACGTTCGCCTGGAACAGATCCCCCTGATGGATCAGACGAACGCACCGTTCGACGGCCGTCTCGAATCCGGTGCGATCGACCAGCGGATCAGGCGTCCCAACCGTGAAGGACGCCTCGGACGGAGACTCGGAACTCGCGGGATCGAAGGGGATCGCGTCACGATCGCCGACCGTGCTCCACGTGCCGGTGGTGTGGTCGAGCACCAGCGCGTCAGGGCACCAGCACAAGGTTGCCAGTGGCCAGTCGCGATCGTCGGATGCGCCGTCTTTCGCAGCGCACGCCTTCGGCTCGAGCACGCGACCGAGGTCGTAGGAAAGCGTCACGATCCATCCGTTGTGCGGTGAACATCGCGGCGGCTTTCGCCGCAGGAGTCCACGGAGTTCGCGCTCGACCGCGCGCTTGGCGTCTGCGGATTGCATGCCGCCCGGCAGCCGCACGAGTCGCGTCTCCTTCGGTTCCGCGAAGATCGACCTGCGGGACCATGGCCCATGACCGGGACCGGACACGAGCGCAGCGAGTGCACGATCCTGCGGCCAGCGCAGCAATGTTTGCTGAGCACATGTGCTTGGATCGGAACTCGGTGCGCCGGTCATGCGGAGGGCGATCATAGGGGTTTCGCCGAGCCTTGATTGCCCGTTGACGTGTGTGGAAGTGCTACACTCCGACTCCCCGTTTTTGCACGGTCGCATCGCTCGTTTTGAGACATCGCACATGCCCACGCTGACCCCGAAGAAGCCGTCGACGAAGAAGCCCAACGCCTCCAAAGCCAGTCCCTCGAAGGGCAAGCGCACGTACTACTTCGGGCGCACGAAGTGCGAGGGCGACGGCACGATGCGGTCGCTGCTGGGCGGCAAGGGGGCGAACCTGCACGCGATGGTCTCGATGGGTCTTCCGGTCCCGCCAGGCTTCACCATCACGACCGACGTGTGCACCGAGTACTACGCCTCGGGCAAACGCATGCCCAAGGGATTGATGGACGAGGTCAAGAAGGCCGTCGCCGTCCTCGAGAAGGAAACCGGCAAGCGATTCGGCGATCCGAAGCGTCCGCTGCTCGTGTCGGTGCGATCGGGATCGCGCGACTCGATGCCCGGCATGATGGACACGATCCTCAATCTCGGGCTGAACGACAAATCCGTCGAGGCCCTCGGCAACGAGACACGGAACGGACGATTCGCTTGGGATTGCTATCGCCGGTTCATTCAGATGTACGGCGACGTCGTCATGGGCGTGCAGAAGAAGAGCGAAGAGGATCACGAGCCGTTCGAAGAGGTGATGGACGGACTCAAGCACGAGGTCGGCGTCAAGGAAGACACCCATCTCACCGAAGCCCATCTGCGCGAACTCGTCGCCCGCTACAAGGCGCTCGTCAAGCGTTGGACTGGCAAGGAGTTTCCGAACGATCCCGTGGCCCAGCTCGAAGGTTCGATCTCCGCTGTGTTCGGATCGTGGATGAACCCGCGGGCGATCGTCTATCGCCAGAAGTACCGAATTCCTGATGTCTGGGGCACGGCTGTCAACGTGCAGTCGATGGTCTTTGGCAACATGGGCGACGACTGCGCAACCGGTGTCGCGTTCACCCGCGATCCCGCGTCCGGAGAGAACATCTTCTACGGCGAGTATCTGGTCAATGCCCAGGGCGAGGATGTCGTCGCGGGCGTGCGAACTCCCAAGCGCGTGCAGGAGATGGCGAAGGATCCCATCATCGGTGCGGCGTATGCCGAACTTGAGAAGGTGCGCGAGACGCTGGAGAAGCGATTCGGCGATGTGCAGGACTTCGAGTTCACCATTGAGAAGAAGAAGCTCTACATGTTGCAGACCCGCAACGGCAAGCGCACAGCGCTTGCCTATGTGCGGATCGCCCACGACATGGTGAAGGCCGGTTTGATGACTCCCGAACACGCGATCGGTTCGGCCGATCCCGAAGCCATGAACCAGTTGCTGCAGCCGGTCTTTGATCGAAACGCCTATGAGGCGGCTCGCAAGGAAGGACGCCTTCTGACGAAGGGACTCGCGGCGGGACCAGGCGCGGCATCGGGGATCGTCGTGTTCACCGCCAATCGCGCGGAAGAGCTGGCCAAGCAGGGCAAGAGCGTCATTCTCTGTCGCATCGAGACGAGTCCCGAGGATCTCCGTGGCATGATCGCCGCCGAAGGCATTCTCACCACGCGCGGTGGCGTCTCAAGTCATGCGGCGCTCGTGGCCCGGCAGATGGGGAAGGTATGTGTCGCGGGTGCCGGCGAGATCCACATTGACTATCACCACGGCATTCTCACCTGTGCCGGCGTCAAGCTTCGCGAGGGCGACGCCATGTCGGTGAACGGCACCACCGGCGAGGTCTTCGCGGGTGCTATTGGCACTGCCGACAGTGAACTCAAGCAGGTGCTCATCGCCGGAACCATGAAGCCCAGCGAGTCGAAGGTCTTCAAGTACTACGACTTCGTGATGAAGTTGGCCGACAAGTACCGTCGACTCGGCATCCGCACCAACGCCGACACGCCGACGCAGGTACGCAACGCGATCGCGTTCGGAGCCGAGGGCGTTGGGCTCTGCCGCACGGAGCACATGTTCTTCGAAGGCGATCGGATCGACGTGATGCGTGAGATGATTCTCGCGGAGAACAACGACGACCGTCGTGCTGCGATCAACAAGCTCCTGCCTTACCAGCGCGGAGACTTTGCGGGCATG
>JBBQCR010000129.1:0-8741 GCA_038318935.1 Phycisphaerales bacterium | reverse complement strand
CATTGACCGAGCCGGATCGGCTCGTCACCGACTGGCACCGTGAAGGCCGAACCATCGGGCGCCGTGAGCGTCGGTTGCCATTCCGTCGAACTCTGATTGCGCCACGGGACCATCGCCGGCGATGATGGCGAGAGCAGTCCGTCGATCCACGTCTTCGAGACCCAGTTGTTCGATGTCATCATCGCCAAGTCGCGATCGTCGGCGTGCATACGGAACGCCATAACCCTCGCAATGGTGAGTTGTCTACCGAATCGCGCTTCACGCTCGCCCGGTGCACCGGGGTCCGCTCGCATTCGCTGAACGAGTGCAATGCCACCGATCACGCTGACGGCAATCGTGGCGAGCAGAATGGTTGCGGCACGACGGGTGTTCAGTCGCATGACGATGCTCCTTCGGTGTAGACCAACACATGCCTCTCCGACACTCTCTTGACGTCGGTTCGCCACGTCAACGGTCTTTCGCGGCAATTTGCCTGAATCTCGACGCGTAATCCGTCGTGAAGTCCCGCGACCGGCACCGTGGTTCGAGCCGGACGATGTTCTCCGAAGATCCTCACGTAGGTCGCGTTGACGATCTGCCAGTCCGCAAGATTTGTGATGGAAACGGTCATCGAACCGACCTGTGCGAGATCGTTACCGCCGGGCTTTGGGATCGCGTCGATGTTGGCAGGCGTTGCCTCCACGTGACGATCGACGGACATCGACGAATCGGGCATCTGGCCAGGAACGATCGGCAACTGACCCGCGACGAAGACCATGCCAACATGCCAACATGCCCGATGGCCTAGCTGTCATGTCCGTCAAGAATGACCGCCTGATCGGTCGTGATGATCTGCATGGTTTGCATCCCCGGTCACTTGCTCTGCACTTCTTGCAGCGCCTCATCGAAGCGCCATGTTGATTGCATGTCACGCGTGAGCGGCTGCCTGATGAGGATCGCACGAACGAACTCGACTGGAATGTTGTGCTCGCGGAGGATCGCGTCGTGAAACGCCCGATCGGTCATCGTGCCGCTTCCGACGAGTTCCTTGTGCAGCGCCCGAAACTGCAAACCACCGACCATGTAAGCCGCCTGATAGAGCGGACCATAGTCGCCTGAGATACTTCGTCGCACTTCACCCTCTGCATTGGCGCGCTCGTGCCCGACCCGCTCAACGAGAAAATCAACGCACTCCTGCGGGGACATCTCGCCGAGCTGATAGCGAAGCGAGAAGAGAATGCGAGCGGCACGATGGATGCGCCAGAAGAGCATCGCGACGCGTCGCTGGGGCGTATCGCCGAAGCCCTGGTCCCACATCAGCATTTCCCAGTGCAACGCCCAGCCCTCCGTCCAGAACGACGTGCCGAAGGGCTCGCGGTGGGTCTTGAACCGCGACTCCGCATACTGCTGCAGATGATGGCCCGGCACCAGTTCGTGATAGACGGTGGCCCGCGCGAAGTAGATATTGTTGCCGCGCAGGCTCATCAGCTTCTGCTCGTGACTCATCGAGGAGGTGGGAAACGACACGCTGATCACTTCGCCGCCCGTAAAGAACGGTGTGATCAACTGTCGCTGTGGCGTCATCATCTCCATGCGCCAGGTCTCTTCGACGATGGGCGGCACGCTGACGAGATCACGCTCCTTGAGGAACGCGATCGCCTCCTTCGCGAGTTCACGGATGACCGCCGGTTGTTCACCCGGGGCCACGTACTCCCGCTTGATCTGCTCAAGCGCCCGCTTCCAGTCGTCGCCGCATCCCATCTCGGCGGCGGCCTTGCGCAGTTGGACCTCGCACCACGCGAACTCCCGATCGGCGATCGCCAGCAATTCTTCCGGCGAGTACGGAATCCATTCAAACGCCAGTTCTGCCAGGAGCGCTTCGCGTCCGATCGGCGTGCCGACGATCACGTCGGGCTTGTCGCTTGTTCGTCCGACGCCACGCTCCCGGAGCATCGTCGCGTAGGACTCGAGTGCCGTCTCGGCGTCCTTGTAGGGCGCCGCAGTCCACCAGGTGAATGTCGGGTCGTAGCCATCGCGGAATCGCTGCCACGCCGCGAGATCCGAGCGCAGGCCTTCCAGAAAGAGCAGCGCCCGTCGACAGGCCGCAGGGGTCGGGCGAGGATGAGCTTCGTCGGCCTTGTCGATCGCGTCCCGTTGCACCCGCTCGGCTTCGCGCACCGCCGCGGCGAGCGACGTCAGTCGATCGGCGGCGTCCTGCGGCGACGGGGCCGGAATCGTTTCGCGTGACTCGGCAAGTGCAATGATGGTCGTCGCAAACGGCAGGAACGTCGCCGCATCGTCGAACGCCTTCGCCTCGATCTCCGAGCGGCTGCGCTCGCGTCGAATAGTGTTCCGCAGCAGCAGCCAATCGACTTGCGCATCGTGGGAGAGATGTTCGAAGTCGATCGCCTCGAGCGCCGCGAGCCATCCGTCCTGGAAACGCAACATCCGTTCGCGGCGCGACGTCGAGGGACGCACCGAGTACTTTCGCTCAAGCGCTCCGCGATCGGCCTCGTAGCGCTCGATCACCGTCGCCATCGGACTCACTGGCTGGGCCACCATGCCGACCAGATCGGGATGATCGACCGGCGCCGTCTCGTCGGTCGCCATGGCGGGCGATATCGCGAGGAACGGGCACGCGACAATGAACAGGATGCGTTGACGAAGATGCATGCGTGGCGAAGTCTACCGTGACGCCGTCATCGGCATTCGATCACGAACGGGTCGTGTCGGGCTTCGCCGCCAGCCTTCGGCGCAACACCGTCATGAGTGACTTGGGTTCCAGGAACGCAGGCGGCGGACGGAAGTAGACCTCGGCAAGTCCGTCGGCATCGGGCTGGCCGACGATGCGCACCGAGCCTTGCACGCCCGAAAAAGCGGTCTCAAGATCGCGCGGCCGAGTCGTTCTGAAGATGATGTCCTGCTCCTTCCGTGTCACGCTGCGAATGCCAAGCTCGGTGGACAGCAAGCGCAGTTCCGCCAGTTCTAGAAGCGTCTTCACGCTGAGCGGTGGATCGCCGTACGCGCTTGCGAGGTCCGCGCCGACCCGCGCGAGCGCTTCCAGCGAATCGGCCTGACCGATGCGGCGATACGCCTCCATGCGCCGGCCGTCGCTGGGGATGTAGCCGCGCGGGACACTTCCAGCGATTCCGATGTCGATCGAGGTGTCGATCGGGGAGAGTCGCCGCACACTCTTGAGTTCGCCGACCGCCGTCTCGAGCAGTTGGCAATACATCTCGTAGCCGACCGCGGCGATGTGCCCCGACTGCTCCGCGCCGAGCAGATTGCCCGCTCCTCGGATCTCCAGATCGCGCATGGCGATCTTGAATCCAGCGCCGAGCATCGAGTAGTCCTCGATGGCCTTCAAACGTTTCATCGCGTCTTCGGTGATCGTGCGATCTTCCGGCAACAGCATGTAGCAATACGCACGGTGCTTCCAGCGCCCGACGCGGCCGCGCAACTGATGCAGCTCCGCGAGGCCGAACATGTGGGCGTTGTGAATGAACATCGTGTTCGCGGTCGGGATGTCGATGCCGCTTTCAATGATCGTCGTGGAGACCAGAATGTCCGCCTGCCGACGCATGAACTTGAGCATCACGTCCTCCAGTTCCTTCGGCGACATCTGTCCGTGACCGACAACGATCTTCGCGTTCGGCACCAGGGCCTTGATGCGGTTGGCTACCGAGTGAATGTCGTTGACTCGATTGTGCACGAAGAAGATCTGACCCTCACGAGCGAGCTCCCGCTCGATCGCCTGTCGCACGCGATGTTCGGTGTACGGGACGACCTCGGTCACAAACGCCCGCCTATCGAGCGGCGCGGTGGTCAGGCTTGAAATGTCACGCAGCCCGAGCATCGCCATGTGCAGCGTGCGTGGAATCGGCGTCGCCGACAACGTCATGACGTCGGCGGTGAGTCGAAAGGCGAGCAGCCGGTTCTTGTGCTCCACACCGAAGCGCTGCTCCTCGTCGACGATGACCATACCGAGATCGGCAAACGTCACGTCCTGGGAGAGCAGACGGTGCGTGCCGATGATGACATCGACACGTCCGCTCGCTAACTCGGCAAGTGTCGATTTCTGCTCAGCGTCGGTCTTGAAGCGGGAGAGGCTCTCGATACGAAAGGGATACGCTCGAAAGCGATCCCGGAAAGTACGCTCGTGCTGCTCGGCAAGCACGGTCGTCGGAACAAGTACCGCCACCTGTCTTCCCGACTCGACCGCCTTGAACGCCGCTCGGATCGCCACTTCGGTCTTGCCGAAGCCGACGTCGCCGCAGATCAGCCGGTCCATCGGCCGCGGCGAGCACATATCTCGCTTCACCGCCACGATCGCCGTCAGTTGGTCTTCCGTCTCTTCGTACGGGAACTCCGCCTCGAACTCCTTCTGCCACGTCGTATCGTCGGGATAGCGAATGCCCGCCGAAGACTCGCGCGCCGCCTGGACGCGAAGGAGCTCGGCCGCCAGATCCTTCACCGCTTCCTTCACCTGTTCGCGGGCGTTCTTCCAGCGTTTGCCTCCGAGCGTCGACAATGTCGGGCGAGCTCCGCCAGCGCCGATGTACTTCTGGACCAGCTCGATCTTGGACGCTGGAACGTGCAGTCGAGTCCGCCCGTCGAACTCGAGCGTGAGGAACTCGTCCTCGGCGGAGGCGTTTCGCTTCGCCTTCGGGGCGTCGTTGCGCTGAGCGGGCCCGGCCGTCTGAGCGAGCGTTTGCAGTCCGACAAATTTCGCGATGCCGTGATCCCGATGGACGACGTAGTCGCCCGGCTCGAAGGTGACAAACGTCTCGCGGGTTCGACCGCCCGAAAGTCGTACGTTGCGGCGCCGGACGCCGTAGCGATGGAGTAGCTCGCTCTGTGGCACGAACGCCAGCGCTTCAGTCGCTGCGGGTGCGCCCTCACCGCCCCAGACGAACCCGCGATGCAGATGCGCTTCGACGACTTCAGCGCGAGCCGCGGTCGCGTGCTCGGCGAGCAGTTCGGCGGTGCGCTGGGCATCGCCGCGGGTGTCGCAGAAAATCGCGATCTCGTAGTGACTTCCCAGCGCCGCGAGTTCGACGAACGCCTCCTTCACTTCGTCGGCAAAGACCGGAAGCGTCGACACCGGCAGCTCTACCAACCGACCCGACAGGCTCGCCGCCGAGAACTGATTGATCTGTACGACTGCATGGGCTCGCTTGGTCAGTGATTGCAGGACGCGCGGCGGGCCGTAGATACCGCGGCTGTCGTGCACCCGCTCGAAGTAGCCGCGACCTTGCTCGACGATCTCCGCCAATTCCGCCAGGACCACCACCGTGTCCGGAGGCAGAAGTTCCGCGAAGGGGCGATTACCCTGATCGGATTGCACAGCATCGTTAGTTGCGCTGATCAGCTCGACCTGATTGATCGCGCGATCGGATGCCTGCGTCGCGAGATCGACTTCGAAGATGCGTTCGATCTCGTCACCGAAGAAGTCAAGCCGCACCGGAGCTTCGCTTCCCGGCACGAAGACGTCGAGGATCCCACCGCGAATTGCGAATTCGGCCGGGCTTTCGATGGCCTCCACACGGCGATATCCGCCCGCGTCAAGCCATGCGGCCAGCTCCCGCAGGTCTACGGTCTGTCCCACCTTCAGTGTGCGCAGGAGGCGATCGAGTTGGATCGCGTCGGGAATCCCCTGCATCAGCGCCGGCATCGGCGCAACGATCACTGCAGGGCATCGCACCTCGCCACCATGCGACGATAGCGACGATAGCGACGACAGCGACAACCGCTTCGCCAGACCGAGCCTTGCCGCCACGAGTTCGAGACTGGCCGCGCTCTCGCCCGGCAGAGCTTCAATCGCAGGGAGAATTTCAACATCGATCCCACACGCCGCGAGTTCGGCAACTGATTCGTCTGCATCGTCGATGTGCGCGACGACCAGGAGAACCGGCGCTTCGAGCAGCACTGCGAGCGCACCGACCACCAACGTTGTGCTTGATCCATGTCCACCGCGCGCAGTCACATCCCCGCCTGCTCGAGCCTCCTCGGCCAGCCGTCGTACCGACGGGTCGCGGGTCAGGCGACCGAGCCACGCCGCGGCGCTCACGCGTCAGATTCCCTTGTCTGCCCGAACGTAGGGAGCAATCGCTTCGAGCGTCGCCGGGCCGATTCCGCGCACGCGACCGAGATTCTCAAGCGACGGAAACGGGCCGTGCGTGCCTCGATCCCGAGTGATCTCCGCCGCGAGCGAAGGGCCGATGCCCGGCAAGAGTGACAATTCCTCAGGGCTCGCACTATTGATATCGATGGTTGTGCCTTGGACGATCCGCTCACGCGCAGTCGTGTCGCGCGGCAACGAGTGAAGCGACCATCCGGCCAGTCCGCAGGTCATGATCGCCATCGTCGACAGCCCGATACGGCCCGCGGAAGACTTCCCGGATGCCGAGGTACTCCCTGACGTGGAGCGATTCCCGTTCGCCCGATTCCCGTTCGCCCGATTCCGTTTCATGTCGGTTCCTCTCCTTCGTGTTCCCCCGCTGTGGCCGCTGCTTCTTCTTCCGTGCGTCGCGGTCCCAGCGGCTTCCGCAGGCGACGACGGATTCCAGTGAGTTTTGCTAGTACCGCGCGAGGGTTGCCCTTGTCGTCGAACAGGCCGTAGCCCCGGTCCTCGCCGACTGCGGAACCAGCTCCTGAGTTGGGTCCATCGGCTGCATCCGCCCAGAACATCGCCTCGACGAAAGGCTTCGACAGCCCGACATGCATCGCTCGACCAGCCCAAGAGGCCTGAGTCTTGCCGTTCCATCCGTCGCGCCAACGTCCGTAGCGTTCGTCGACGGACATGCCTGGCACACCAAACGCGCTGAGCATCACCCGAGCTTCGCGACCAAGGAATCGGTCGAGCATGCACGACACCTGAAACAAGTCGCGAGCCATCGAACCGCTGCGCCCGGGCGTGACGCGCAATCCCAGAGCCGACACCCCGATCCCTTCCTGCTGTAGCAGCTCCGCGAATCTCCACGGTAGGACCGGCCCGGAGCGTCGTGTGGCGTTCTCACCGAAACAGTCGACCAGTTCCATGAGCGTGTTGGCTTTGCGATTGCGCTGCCGAACCAGTACCACCACGCGTCTTGCGAGATCGATCATCTGATCGATCGACAACTCGAGAAACTCGTTCGCGTGAAATCCGCAGCCGACATTCCAGATGCCAACTGTTGTTGCGTAACGGGCAGCAACGCGGTCGAGATGGTCGTATGCGAGATCACGGAACGACTCGTAGTCGTGACGAAAGACGCGAGCGTGATCGGGCAGGGCTTCTTCACGAAGATCTAAGAGCGGACCCAGCATCACTGGCTTCTTCTTTTCCGCTGCCCATTGCACCCAGCGATCGATGGCCCGGAAATCCGGCTTGCCTCGCTTGGGTTCGATCTGTCGCCAATCGGCACGGAGATGCAGCACGTCCATGTCGCGAACGAGCGTTTCGTCGAGTGCCGGGGTGGAAAGTGTTGCGGCACGCACGACCACGCCAAGCGTCGTCGAACTCGCGGCCTTCGTGCCATAGCGGCGGTGCAGCAGAATCTCGGCGTGACTCATCGCCAGGTGCTCGCTCGCTTCAATCGCCGTCTCGAGCGAGCGGAGCGCGTGCTGCTCGCCCGCGATCGGATCCTGCGTCAGGAGGGCTTTGGCGAAGTGACCTCGTGCCTCCTCCCACAAGCGCATCGCGCCGCGGGCAATGCCCGGATCCCACATCTGCCACTCTTCGCACTTCTGAATGAAATGCTTGATGCGATGCCGAGCCATCTCGACCATGAGGCCGTAGGGCGCCTCACGGGCTGGATTGATGCAGGTCTGGAGCATCAGCGTGCCTGCACGTCCGGCCCGAATCGGGACCGACAACGCAGCGATGTCATCGTCGACAAACGCGGCGCGGATCTCGATCGTGCCCTTCTTCGCGACGACCACCACGTCGCCACGCATTGGGTTGTCGTCCGGACCAATCAGGTGCGCGACGTCTTTCGCCCCAGGGCCCAAGGACCCGGGGTCGTAGGCAATGAAGCGGAGGATGTGCGGGGCCGACGGCACGCGCGACGACATCCATATTCGCGTTGGGAGCATCCCTGCCACGACCGCACCGAAGCGGCCGTCCGGAGAGCCGGGCAGTGTACCGTTCCGTTCACCCTGATTCGCCGTTTTGGCACCGAAGCGCGAGGCCGAAACACACCCCCCATCGCACCCCTCATCACCGCAGCAGCGGATAGAGTGGCGACGATGGCCAGTCCCACCTCGCCGCGTTCCTCAGAAAGTCCGCCGCCGGCTGTCGGCGACCCAGTCTTCCGCACCGCCCTTTCGCTTCCCGACCGTCGTGAAGGCAAGGTTCGCGACCTCTACCGCATTCCGGCCACCGAGCCGGGCCGCTCCGACCGGTTGCTGGTGATCGCCACCGACCGGGTCAGCGCGTTTGACGTCGTGATGCCCACGCCGATCCCCGGCAAGGGCAGACTGCTCACCGCCATCTCGTTGGGCTGGTTCAAGTTTCTCAGGAAGATCGCTCTGGTCGGCGATCATCTCCTCTCGACAAGCGTCGACGACATCCCGGGACTCAGCGACGCCGATCGCCTCATGCTGGATGGTCGCATCATGATCTGCCGCCGCGCGAAGGTGGTGCCGATCGAGTGCGTCGCCCGCGGCTATCTCGCTGGCAGCGGTTGGGCGGAGTACCAGCGGACCGGCACGGTCTGCGGCATCACCCTCCCCAAAGGTCTCCGGCAGTGCGACCGGCTACCGCAACCGATCTTCACCCC
>JBBQCR010000128.1:0-8918 GCA_038318935.1 Phycisphaerales bacterium | reverse complement strand
AGAGTGCGGGGGCAGCGCTCGTACTCGACATCCGAGCCGCGAACACCGCCGAGGTGTGGGTTAAACTCGTTTTAGAGGGCGCCAAGTGTGGAGAAACGACGTTTCGCTCTTGGCTTGATCATGCTGTTGGTAGCGACGCCTCACGGGGCGTGGTTCCAAGCCTAGTTCCGATCTTCGGTGCGTGGCATGCGCGGGGCTCGTCGGCACGGTCCGTTCTCGCGAGCATCGCGACTGCCAAAGAACTCGATCCGGGTGTTCAGAGCCGCCTCGTCAACATGGTGTTCGAGCTCGCCGATCGAGAGTCGGGAGCTCGGGGTCGGCGAGAACTCATTCAGGAAGTCTGCGGACGACGCGACACCGAACTCGCGTCGGCTGGAGCGGTGTTCGAAGAGCAGACCCGAAGACTCTTCGAGGAGTCGCGAGCCGAGGGCGTTGCGCTCCTCCTTTCGCTCCTCGGCGTCGAACTGGCCGAGGTTGGGGTACGCGTACTGCAAGCTGCCCTGCTCTTGCTCGCGCCGCACGACCTCGAGGCATTCGGCGACGCTCAGGCGCCGTATCTTCCGACCATCGTTGGCGCGAACCCGCAACTCGCATCTTTCCCCGCGCTCTGGAGTCGAGTCGGCGGCCGGGGTGCAGAGGTCCTCTCCCAACTCGGCAGCATGAACCTGAGCGACATGGAGCGTGGTGCGGTCGTCGAAGCCATCATTTCTAGTGGGGGCAATGCGTCCGTGGACGCGCTTGTTCGCTTTGGCGGCAAGACCGCCAGCTTTCGAGGGCTGGCCGCGATTGCGTCCGGGCAGATTCAGCTCTCTTGGCCTTGGCGGTCCGTACTCTCCGGTCAGCCGGACACTGTGCTCGAGTGGCTGGAGAGCCTGTCGTCGCCGTCGCTTCGCGACCTCGAGCTCGGGAGTCTTTTTGTAAGCCCAAAGGCCACTCAGACCCGGCTCGCGACCGTATGGAAGAGCGGCGTTACCAACGCCAGCTCAGTTGTCCCTCGCGTCGCGGCCTTCGGTCTGACGCTGGCGTTCTGGGAAGCTGACGTGAAGTCGCCGCTCTTGGCAGTGTGCTTCCAGCCAACGTACGACGCTACAGGCAATTCGCGCCTCGACTACGACGAATGGGAGTGGCTGCAGGAGTACGCGCCCTCATCTTCCTTTTGGAGGGACTGGGACAAGTGCGAGCGCCTCGCAGCGGCACTCGCTCGGCGCCTCGAGCAGCAGGACGCGCGACTGGACACCGTGTGCAGCATTCTGCGAGGAGGGGCTGCAATTCGGAAAGTCGTTGCGGTCCTCAATGACGACAAGGGGTCCCGACAGTACCTGAGATCGCTGCGAAGAGCCGCGGAGGCTTCTCCTAGCATCGGCACTCGTGAACAGCGCAACGCGCTATTCACGGACCAGTGACGCTGAAGACCGAGGTGCGATGCGATTCGAACTGTGTTGTCACACAGATTTGGCGATCGACGCAGCACTTGTAGTGCTGGCGAACGCGATCGAGCCCGTTCAACACCGCAGGCTCGGCAGCGACTGGTAACGCGCCTACCCGAGCTGCTCGCCACCTTCTCGTTTGATCGACTCGCGAAGGGAGATGTACAGCTACATCGGACCGATGTCGTTCAGTTCGTGATGCACTCTCGCGGCGTAGCTCCAGATCTCGGCTTCGTGGAAGTGCTCTCTCTGCATCGTCACAACGTGTACGGACCCGCGATGGCACGGCTTGTTCGACTCTTCGCTGCTCATCGCAAAGCTGTGGTGCTTCAGCTCGGAGATCAACGTCTACCGGGCGAGTTCATCGAGCTCGGCGTCGGGGCCGATCGCTTTGCCGGGTCGAGAATTATGCGGTGAATCGAGGAAGTGACGAGCCTTCACTGGGTCCGCTGGCAACGCCTGAGCGCGCGTCCAAAGCTGACGTCGTGGTCCTGTGAAGTAGACTGGGCTGTGCCCTCCCGGTCGTCCTCGGCTCCTCGAGCCCAGCAGCACCACCCGCAGTGCTCCCGCAACCGTCGGGCTCGAATTTTGCGAGCCGACCTGATCGGTGTTCGTCGAACGATGGCAGTCTCAGAGTCTCAAGCTCCTCCCTCGTGAGTTGCATGGACTCGGCGATCAGCCTCCGAATCTCGGCCGGGTCGGTCGGTGCCGGTTCAAGCGCTGCCGCGGCGCGCAGCGGGGACGCCCGCGTCGATTCCCGCTGCGGCAAGCACGCGGCCACGCCCCGTGCGGTATCTTCGTCCTGCTGCGCGATGTTCGCCCAGAGTCCTTTGCGAACGATCGCCGCAAACACGGCCGCCCGGTCGCGCACGGCGACGCGAATCGCACGCGCCGCCGCACCGAAGAACCGTAGTCGGCTCGCCTCGCCGCCTTGAACGAGGCCACTCGCGACGGCGTCGCGCCAGAGCGCGTCGAGGCGCTGCGGGTCGTGTAGGTCCTCCGGTTCCACGTGGCGGAGCGCGGGCTTTCGCGGCGTGGGCGCGGTGACCGCCTTTGCGTCTCGCTCAAGCGGCTCAAGCTTCAGCACGTTCGCCCTTCCCGTTCCCCGCTCCGTTCGCATGCGAACACCATCGTTCCCCGGCGCCTTCGGCGCGCTCGCCGAGTTCTGGTCTCTTGATCCGTCTCTGACGGAGATTCCAGTCTTCATTGGGGGTGGCGGTTCGGTTGTGGAAACCGACTCGCGGGGTGATCGTTCGGTTTTGGCCGCCCGGGCCGGACTGTCCAACGGTGGGACATCTTTAACCTGTTCAGGGTGCAACAAGATGGCCGCACCCCAACGGTTGGAGGCCCACAGCGGATCGTTGGGTTCTCGCGCGATGATGCCATCGTGGCCCAGCAGTCCCCTCGCCGACTTCACGCTGCGTTCGTCGAGGCCGAAGGTCGTTGCAGCCCAGGACGACGAGCAGCGTCCCCGGCCGCTCCAGGCACCCTTTCGCACGTACGCGCAGCGCAGCAGGAGTGCGAGCATCGTCCCTGTCACAGACGGACGAGCCGTCTGGCACATGCGCCGCAGAATTCGACGCGGAACCGGCACACGGCGCTCGCGGTTCTCAAGACCTGCAATCGCCTCGGCAAGCTCGTCGACGTGTCCCACCGCGAATCGGCCGTCGTCACCACCGAACTCGATGGCGGATTCCGACAACCGCAGCAATCCCGTCGTTGCGAGTCGAGCGATAGAGGCCCGCAGGTGCTCTCCGCCCACGCCGCCGACAAGATCGCGGATCTCGTCCAGCGTGTATCTCGGCACACGACCCTTCGCGAGGCCGCAGCGCCTCGCCACGGCCTCATGGCATGCGAGCCATACCCGAAGGTCGCGGTACTCGACGAATCCCGCTCTGTAGGCCCACCACGCGGCCAGAATGGCCTTTGCTGGAATGAGCGCGTATCCCCCGATCGGTTTCAACCGCTCGCATGCGACCGTTGGTGGTCGCTCCCCGTGTTCAATTGTCATCGTCAAACCCTGTTGACGGACAACGCACGTTCGCGCTAGCGTGGCCCTTGCACTTGGCCAGTTGCTGTCGCGGCGTCGCCGCCGTCAGGAGCTGCACGCGGCGGCGATCCCTACTGTCGCCTCCGCGTCTTTTCAGCCCGTTTCATTACATTCCGTTCGCTCGCGCCCGTCGTTTGCCCGACGGACGCGATCTCTCGTTCGATCCTCATTTGTTCAGGACCGCCCGGGATCTTGACACGATTGCGATGTCAGATGCAAGAGTCTTGTTCACGCATGCGCCCCGGCACGCCCGCGTGCCGGAATGCGGGGATGCGCGCATTCTCGCGAGCCCGGGTGCCCGCATGCGATGTCTCCGTCGATTGTGTGTTGCATCGATACGTTCAATCGTGTTACTCAGGCATGCGGGCATGCGGGACGGCGAGCGTCCCCGCACGCCGATGGGTCTTTGACGAAACGATGGATGAGGGAACAGATGACGGATTCGGATAGTCAGCAGGGAGGAAAGGGCGGTGTCGTGATTGCCGTTGGAAATCAGAAGGGGGGAGTCGGCAAGACGACGCACTCGGTGCATCTCGCCGCGGCGCTCGGCAAGCGCGGCAAGCGATGCCTCGTCATCGACCTCGATCCCGCAGCGGGCAGCACGAAACACCTCGGCGTTCCGGTGAACAGTTTCGCTGGGACGCTCGAACTCCTCACGACCGACGAGACCGTCGAGACGCTCGTCCTCGGCGACGGCATGCCTCACAACGTCTGGCTGATTCCCTCGCGGCCGCAGCTCGCCGAAATCGAGAGCCTGCTGTCGAAGTACGCGGATCGCACGCGGCTCCTTGAGCGTTCACTCGACTTCGCACGGGCGCACTACGACTACGTCATCCTCGACACCGGTCCCTCCGCCGCGTTCTGCACGACGGTCGCCGCATACTCGTCGAGCGACTGGTTTCTCCTGAGCGCCTTCGCGCATCCGCTCTCGCTCGGCGGACTCACCGAAGCCCTCGCCGACATCGCCGACGTGCGGCTGCGGCGCAATGTCTCACTGGAAGTGTTAGGTGTTGTCTTCACAGCGGTCGACCGCCGCGCGACTCGCTTGCGAGCGCAGCTCGAAGACGTCGTCGCACGGGCGCTGCCCGAGCGACGATTCGCGACCGTCATCCCACAGGCGATCGCCATCCCTGAGGCATCGGGCAGGGGACGCACGCTCTTCCAGATACCGAAATGGGAGCAACAGCCGATTGCGATCGAGTACCTCCGCCTAGCAATCGAGGTAGAACATCGTGTCGCTCACCGCGCCGAGTTCCTCGCCGGACACTTGTCGCCGCTCGACATCGAAGCCGCCGTCGCCCAGACACTCGGTGCGCAGCCCACCGTGTTGTTAGCTTCGAACGGGTGACGCGATGGGAAAGCCGCTTCGATCGTCGCCGCCCACATCTTCCGTCGCGAGATTGCTCGACCTCGACGTCGCGGCGCGAGCTGTCGCGTCGCCGAGTTCGGCACCGCGTGAGTCGGGTACCGCCGAGGCTGCGCAGTCGAGGTCAATTCAGTTCGCCGAAGCGCCGCCGCCGCGACCTGCCCGATCGACGATGGGCGAGACCCCGTCCATCAAACGAGAGCTGGTGCTGACGCGAAGCGCCGACGAGACGCTCACGCGACTCGTGGACACATTCCGTCATGCGACGCGGGCACGACTCACGACGAGCCACGCAATGCGGGCGCTGCTGAAGGCCGTCGCGATGCAGCTCGACTTGATAGAGCGCGAGGCGAGGCGTATCGGGCCGCTGCGGTTGCCGTCGAACGCGCGAGGCCGTGAGTTCGACCGGGACCGGTTCGAGGCGCTGCTGGCAGATGCGGTTCTGGCGGCGATGCGCCAGAACCAACCGTCGGGCCCCGGCGATGGATCCCGGACCTCCTGACACCCGGACCCACGCCACCGCTCAACCGGGCTGCAGGAGCGATATATTGCCTCAAAGTCGACTCGTCGGATTCGGCGCAGCGGCCGCGCGTCTTGAACCCGCGGCGCCATCCCCGGAGATCCGCAGGCAGCCCTCCCCACCGTCGCGAGGGTGCCGCGACATCCCCCACGCGAACACAGCGTCCAATGCGGTAATCTGAGGATAGGCCCGCATGAACCTAACGACCATTGGCACAAATGCCGGTGACGCCCCAGGGGTGATGGCGGTCGGATGCATCAGGAGTGCCGCGAGTATTGCCGGCTTGGCGCTTCTCGGAGAACCGGACTTCAGTGTCCAGTACCAGGTGGCGGTGCGAATCGCAGTGGCGGGGAGGGAGATCGGCCAGCGATTCTCGTACAACGGCAAGGGACAACTCACCGAGCTTCGTGGGGAGCTGGACGAGGCATTGCGGTCCTTCTACGACTCGTTGACAAAGGGCAGCCTCAGTTCTGGCAGGAAGTGTTGTGGCCGATCGAACGGTGGCAACGACTTCCGGGAGGAGCTTCGCGACTACGTGGATGGCACTCGATCCATCCGTGCGTCGACCCTCGATTCGCGTCGTGTGCCGGTCGCCGGTCAGTCCGACGGCGACTGGGACGACACAGGGGTGGCCGTCGGTCTCGCGACCGACGGGGGCAAAGATGGCCAACGCCATGCAGGAGTGTCGACCTCCGGCTTCCAGGAGATCGGACGCGAGGGCGAACGGCTGGTCTGCAGAAAGTTGAAGGGGGAGCTTGAGCACCTTGGTTGGATCCTCGAGTCATCGTGCGACGTCCGGTCGATTTGGCTAGCTCCCGGGAGCCACCGCGTAAACGTGACCCTCGCGTGGGATGCCGAAAAGGCTCGGCGATCGCACCAGTCGGAACCCAGCTATGACATTCGCATCACCTTAAGCTCTGACTCTGCTCTCAAAAGTCCCACGAGAAGGAACCTGCTCGTCGAGGTCAAGACCGGCGAGCATCCACAGCTTCAGCCTGGCGAGGACCAGGCGCTGCGTCAGGCCGATGCGAGCTGCATCGTCTGTGTTCGTCGCTCCCCTGAAGGCATCCGACTCAACTTCGGCAAGTGCGCGAAGTCGGCCGTGGGAAACCGCCTCGCCTCCAGCGGGGAGCTCCAAAAGTGGATCAATGCTCAAGCGGTCGAGTTGGAGCAGGGCCCACGAGAGCTAGCGAGCATCGCGCGGGAGCGGACCAGACCCGGATCTACTTCGATCGAGGTCGAGTTCGACGAATCGCTTCCACACGGGCGCGACCCTTCGTGGGTCAAGCACTGGATTCGCCTGGTCCGTCAGTCCGTGGCCGCTGCTTGCCCGAAGGGTGAGATCTGGCGCCTCACCTGTCGTCTCGCGCCGAGTCACCGCGTGGCTCAGCACCGGGCCATTGTCAAGGCGCTCCGCGCCCTACTCGAAAGTCTCCGCTGATGCGCCCATTGAACCGCCGGTACTCGCGTGACCCGAAGCACGAGAGGCTACGCCCCATCGTGATGAGCCGATACCGATGGTCGTAGCCGTGGTACGACCAAGTTGGGTGTTTACGCGTGGGAACGCACGTCGAATCCGCTCTCGCTCGCGTCGACACGGCGGACGCCACGACTGGCGTGACGCCCATCGCTTAGGCGCAATCTGGCGCGCGCGACATCTGCGGACGCGGTGCCGGCAGCGATGTGAGCCTCCGGGCTCGGAGGAACGGTCGACGGTTGACCTCGCGATGAACGCTGGCAGTCATGTCGATAGTGTCACGGAGTTCCGCCCAGGGCGTTACGTCGTTCGAGCGTCGGCCATGGCCCCAGTCGCAGCTTCGTGCTGGCGTCGAACTTCTCGCGGCGATGTTGTCCTTGAGGATTCATTTCGACGTCCCTGATGCCTTCGGAGTGGAGCTGGCCCAGAACGGGCGGGACGTAGGCTAGGCAGCCCGCGAACCGCTATCGAGCTGTATCGTCGTTCCGACATCACCTACGCAGCTCCCAGAGTTCCGCGGCCTCGACCGCGTCGGCTGAAGGAGCTCAACGTGTTCGAGGGGCGCGCCGAAGCTGGCCGACTTATGAGCGGACGAGAGCGCGCTCGATCGCGTTCTTGGACCGGACCGGCGATGAGGGTGCTCGACGCCGACTGGCGACCTATCGGCTAGAACGCCCAACTGCGGCGCCGTGAGTCACTTCGCGGAGGCTCCGTGGACACCATCATGCCGACGATCCGATCCACTGGCCCGCCAGATCAGCGACCGCATGCCTCCTCAGTCGTCCGTGATCGGTCGCGATCTGATGCGTGAGGTGTTTGTCGTTCTTTGGGCCATAGGACTTCTCGTATCGCGCTCGCGCCAACGGGCGCGCGATGCAAGTGCGACTCGCTTTGCCAAGTCGTCGCGCATGACGTCGACGTCATGCGCCGTGTGCCTGCTCCCGCGTCCGCCGCCGCGCCGTTCGCTTCCGGGGTCTGCACGCACCGCGCCAGCGAAGCTGTCACGCCGCGTGCCCGGCTGCGCCGGCCCCGTCCGCTCCGTCGCCGCGGCTCCCGCGGCGGTCCACCTGCTGCGCCACGTTGCGTCCCGCATCGCCTTGCGACGGGACGCAACCCGGCTAACGCAGGAGGACATGTTTATGAAGACTGAAGATGCACGAGAGATGACAGATTTGGCGATTGAGACGCTGAGGGCTTCGCTGGAAGGTGGAAAGAGTGACGCGCTGATCGCGTTCCTTCGCTTCGCGGCGCGGTTCCACAAGTACAGTTGGGGCAATCTGCTCCTGATTCTCGCTCAACGGCCGGAGGCGACGCGCGTCGCCGGCTTCCACATGTGGCGATCGTTCGGTCGCGCAGTGAAGAAGGGCGAGAAGGGGATCGGCATCATGGCGCCGATCCTTGTTCGCAACCGTGAGGAGACGCCAGGAATCGAGGCTCAATCGGAAGCGAGACGCGACCGGAAGCTCTGGTTCAAGGTGGCGTACGTCTTCGACGTGACGCAAACCGAGGGCGAGGAACTCCCCGCACTCAGGCACGCCGCCGGCGATCCGGCTCACTTCGCCGAGCGGCTTCGCGAAGTGGTCCGCGCGCGAGGCATTCGGCTCGAGCTCGGCGGCATCGTCGGCGCGGCGCTTGGGACATCCTCCGGCGGAGTGATCAAGATTCGCGAGGGACTGGCGCCGGCTGATGAGTTTGCGACGCTGGCTCACGAGCTCGCCCATGAGATCCTGCATCACGGAGCCGATGCGGAGCGAGGGAACAAGACGACCGTCGAGACCGAAGCCGAGGCTGTCGCCTTCGTCGTCGCGACGGCGGTCGGGCTCGATGTTGCTGGCGCATCGAGCGACTACATTCAGCTCTATCGCGGCGACGCGAAGACGCTCGCGGGTTCGCTCGACCGGATTCAGCGCACGGCGTCGGGGATCGTTGCGGAACTCTTGGCAGGCGACGGATAGTCGCAGGGCAATGTGCCTCGGTTGATGAGAGCTCCGCCAACACTTGTCGAAGCCCTCTGTGCCAGAGTTTTCACCGGTGGCTGAGTCGGCGACTCGCGCGGGCAGCCAAGGTCGTAGGTCTCC
>JBBQCR010000127.1:0-8983 GCA_038318935.1 Phycisphaerales bacterium | reverse complement strand
GACGCGACCTGGGGCCACAGCAATCGCTTGCGGGTCGCAACCGAAGCGAGCGCGAAAGAGCGTGCGAGCGCGATCAATAGGCATTGATCGCATGCTACCGGAGCGGTTTCACTTCCGTTCATCCGGCCCCACCGGTTCGTCGTCGAGCAGCATCCGCCGTGGCGGGGTGTCAAGATCCTCGAATTGATCTCGCTTCGCGGCCCATACGAACGCGATCACGGCCGACACGGCGATCAGGAGCGCCACCGGCAAGGCAATGAAGACCGCTTCCATCAGGCACGTTCCTTCGCGTGTGGCCGATCGGTGGCGAGCTCGAACGTCGGCATCGCGAGCGCGAGCGCCACGACTGTGAGACTGGACACCGGCATCAGTACTGCAGCGACCAGCGGATTGACAAAGCCGAAGAACGCCAGCAATCCGCCCACGGTGTTGTAGCCAATGCTCACAACCAGATTGAGTTTGATGGTTCGCATCGTGCGCTGCGCTCCTTCGACGAGACGAAGGAGTGGAATGAGTCCACCGGCCGCAAGGTACACGTCCGCGACGTTGAGAGCGGCCTGCGCTCCGTTGCGCACCGCGACTCCGACATCCGCCGCGGCCATTGCAGCGAGATCGTTCACGCCGTCACCGACCATGACGATGGGCGCATGAAGATGTGCGTCGCGGACGAAGTGCAACTTCATCTCCGGGGTGCATCCGCCATGCACTTCGTTGGGAAGGAGACCCACCGACTCTCCCACGGAGCGGGCGACGATCGGATGATCGCCGGAGGCCATCGCAAGTCGCCAGCCACGAGCACGCAGCCTGGCGATCGTGGACGCCGCCTCCGGTCGAATGGGATCGCCAACCGCGACGATCGCCTGCACGTCTCGATCAATCGCGATGAGGACGGGACTCTCACCCCGCTCGGCGATTCGGGCCACCGAAGCACTCGCCCAGACCGGCATCACGACGTCCAGCGATCGAAGCAATCGCTCCGAACCAACCGCGACATGATGTCCTTCTACCACGCCCTCGATGCCGCTTCCGGTGTGCTCAGAAACCTCCTCGGCAGACGTCCCGACCGCTGTCTTCCCGAAGGACGCGACGATCGCCACGGCGATGGGATGGGCGCTCGACCGTTCCAGGACAGCAGCCATCGCAAACGCGGTGACGTCGCCTTCGCACGACGTCACCGCGACACAACCCTGGGTAAGCGTGCCGGTCTTGTCGAGAACGATCGTGCCGCGTGTACTCATGCGTTCAAGAATGTCGCCGCCCTTCACGAGCACTCCGCGACGAGCGGCCTTTCCTATGCCGGAGACGACCGCCAGCGGTGTCGCCAAACCGAGAGCGCATGGGCAGGTGACGACGAGCAGCGCGACGGCACGAGCGATCGCCACATCCGCTCCGAGACTCCACCACCAGAGCACAGTGCATGCAGCGGCGGTAAGAACGACGAGTAGGAACCAGCCGGAAAGTCGATTCGCGAGTTCGACGATCGGAGGTCGACGTGACGATGCCTCGGCGACGAGCGCGAGCAATCGTCCGGCTCGCGTTTCGGCACCGGCTTTCTCGACGATCACGTCGATCGGTCGATCGATCGGTCGCGTTCCGGCGAAGACCGGTTCGCCCTCGACGATCGTTGTCGGCCGCGACTCGCCGGTCAGAATCGAACAGTCAAACCGCGCCGATCCCCAGCGAAGTTGCCCGTCGCAAGGAACGGTCTCGCCCGCAGGAACTTCAACGATGTCGCCGATGACCAGCGACTCGATCGGCACGTCCGTGGTCGTTCCGTCGAGCTCCCGCTTGCGAGCGATCGCGGGCACAAGCGAAGTAACGAGTTCAACTTCCTGCCGTGCGCGACGCTGCTGGCGATACTGCACAAAGCGACCGACCAGGAGCAGAAAGACCAGCATCGAAGCGGATTCGCAGTAGATCGAACCCGTTCCGACGATGGTGTTGATCAGTCCCGCGAGCACCGCTCCGAACAACCCGGTGGCCACCGGCAGATCCATGTGCGGCGTACGCAGCCGGATCGCCGCGATGGCGTTGGCGAAGAACACGCGCCCCGGGCCAGCCAGAGCGATGATCGCAAGCGCGACGGCAATCCACTGGAAGAAGAGACGGTAGCCCGCATTCATCGAATGCAGGATCCCGCCGTAGAGCGCGAACGCCACCGCCATTGAGTTGCTGGCAATCGCCGCGGCGATGCCGATGCGGACCAACCACGCTCGGTCCGTGGCCCGATCGCGTGTGCGAGCGTCCGGATCCGCAAGAGGAAGGAGTTGGTACCCGAGCGTATCGAATCGCTGTGCGATGACCGCGAGCGATGTGACTCCAGGCAGCCAGTCGATCGCGACCGCAGCCCGTCCAAGATCGACGCGCACGTTCACCAATCCGTCTTCGATGCGCGGCAATGCCTCGAGAAGCCACATGCAAGCGCCGCAGCGCAGGCCGTCAATACGCAAATCGATCGAGTGCCGCCCGGTATCGACGACTCGGGCGTGCCGCGCGAGGAACTCGGGACGATTGAGATGCAAGAATCGTCGCGCGGTCACGCTTGCAGGCCGCGCATCGGTATACCGCTTCGGCTGGGCTGCTTCCTTGGCGACGATCACGTAGTACTTCTCGAGACCGCATGCGTGGAGCGACTCCCACACGGCTCGGCAGCCGCCGCAGCAGAACTGCGGCACAGTCTCGTCACCGGTATCCCGTGAGACCAACCCAGTGGGAACAGGCAGACCGCAGTGGCTGCACGATCGCTTGTCGTCAGGCTGCGCGGCCTTCCGATCGTGATGCGCGACGGTTCGTCTCATTCGATTGCTCCACGGCAACAGGCCGGCACTTCGTCAGCGACGTGGGTCGCCGCCTCGCCGGCACTACTGACGCTGCTGACCGGTTGGAAACTCGCCGCGACGATAGCGGCCTTTGGACCGCGAATGAACGCGATGTGCAGTCCAACTGCAAGCATGACCAACGCTGCAACCACTGGCAGTGCCGCGCGCATGGAACCGGAGATCGTGCGCAGGCCGATGGCGACGGTGACCAGAGCCGGGACGGTCCCCAACCAGAATGCGCTCATGACCAGCGCGCCTCCGAGGCTGCTCCCAGCTCCTGCGGCAATCGCAACGAAGGCATAGAGCCAGCCACACGGCAGCAACGGTGTCGCGAACCCAATGGTCAGCGAACGTGCCAGCGGCGGCATGGCAAACGCACGCACGTGCAGTGCCTTCATGAGCCTTCGAAGCGGCGCTGGCATCGGCGCGTGGGGAATGCGAGCCCCTGCGATGCGCAGCAGCATGATCGCGCCAACGACGGCGATGGTGCAACCGGCGATCACACTCGCGACTCGCTGCACACCGACCATGGATCCTCCGAGGTCTAGAGCAGCACCGAGTACGCCAGCCACCGCACCGAGCATCGCGTAGCTCGCAAGCCTCGCGCCGTGATACGCAGCCTGCGTTCCGAACAGCGTTGACGCGGAAGTAGAAACGAGCGTGCGCGGCCGAGCAAGCTGGCCGTTCTGGCCGTTCTGGCCGATGGATGTTGTGAGGGGCGTTGTCGAGTCCCGCTCGCTCCGAGGAAGCGACGTGGCGCATGCCATGAGTCCACCGCACATCCCGACGCAGTGGAGGCTACCGAGCAGGCTGGCTGCCAGGGTCGTCGCGAGAAGCGAGAGTGTTCCCTCGGCGATCACGATCGTCCGTCTCCTGTCGGCTTCCCGAACGTGAGCGTGCGACGGAACATGTCGGTGTAGGTGTCGTTGCCATGCTGCACGGTGACCCGGAACTCCCACTGTCCGGGCAGCTTTCGCTGAAGATCACCCTCGAAGCGGCCTTCTGCAACACACCGCATGGTGAGCATCTCGCGCTGGTCGGCGTCTCGCACCGGTATGGCTTCGACGGTGACCACTTGGGCATCGATCAGGTTGCCGTGCTTGTCGTTCACTTTGAGACTCAGACGAGCTCCCCCGTTGACTCCCGGCCCTAGTTCCGGACTGACATTCCAGTGCAATCGATCGTTGGTCGCGACCTGCAGTTGTCGCGCATCCCAGGCAACAGCCTTCGCGTAATAGTCCGGCTCGGCGCCGAGCGGTCGACCTGCGACCGCCAACATCACGGTCGTGATGCCGATGGTCACGGAGACACCCAGCAGGACGATCGGTACGAACATCCAGCGGTCGCGAATGAGGTTCACTTGTGCTGCTCCGACTTCTCGTTGCTCTGGTCGTCGGCTTCGTGATCGCGGTCATGCTCGTGCGAGAGGGCCCCAAAAGGTCCGATGATCGAGAACGACTGTGTCGCATCGAAGTGATTGCCGTCTCGGATGTGGAGCGTGATACTGCGCTGTCCGCGAACGAACTGATCGGGCCGCGAGGTGATGTGCATGGTGGCTTCGGCACTGTCGATCGCTCCAACGGAGACTGCCACAACGTTGCGGAGTTGCACTCCATCCGCACCCTCGATCGTGTATTCCTTCGCGAAGTCGGTGCGGTTGTCGATGCGTACCCGCATGACGTTCACGATCGATCCATCCGGCTCAACGCTGTAGGGTGTCCCCTGTACGCGAAGCTGGACGACCATCGCATCGGCTCTGGTGAGCAGCAGCGTCACGAACGCCGCGAGCAGCCCCGCAAGGAGCAGCGGATACAGAATGATGCGCGGACGAATGCCCTTGCCCGGTGTTCGCTCAAGCGCGTCCTGCGTCGAATAGCGGATCAGGCCGAGCGGACGATCCAGTTTCGCCATGACGGCATCGCACGCATCAATGCACTGAGCGCAGTGGATGCACTCCAGTTGCAGACCGTCGCGAATGTCGATCCCCGTCGGACAGGTCTGCACGCAGAGCGTGCAATCGACGCAGTCAGCGGTACGAGCGGGATCGATTGCCGGTGTACGAACCGGCGTCGCCGCCGTCGCGACGGCCTTCTCTCCACAGGCGCATCCACCTCCGCAGTTCCCCGTCGCCTGGTCGCGATCGCATCCGGACTTCTCCGCGATATCGCTGGGGTTGTCCTTCTTCTTCTTCCCACGAGGTTCACCACGGAGGCGGTCATAGCCGACGATGAGTGACGCACGATCGAGGAGCACAGACTGCATGCGACCGTACGGGCAGACCAGAGTGCACATCTGCTCGCGGAAGAAGCAGAAGTCGAACATCATCAATCCGACGGTCACGAAAAACACCGCGAACGCGTTCGGATGCTCCAGCGGCGAACGGAAGGTCCACTCGATCAGACGATCCGTACCGACGAAGTACGCGAGGAACGTATTGGCGAGGTGGGCGCTGACGACGAAGAACGCCGCGTACATCACGACGCGGCGCCACGGTGCGATCAATACCTTGCGATTTCCATATCCCGCCCCCAAGCACAGCCGTTCGATCGGGCGATAGACGAATTCCATGTAGACCGTCTGCGGACATCCCCAACCGCACCAGACACGACCGAACAGTGCGGTCAGGAGGAAGATGCCGACGAAGATGCTCAGAAGCAGCAGCGCCAGCAACAACGTGTCGGTCGGACGAAACGTGGTCCCGAAGAAGACGAATCGCCGCGTCATCACATCCAACAGGATCAGCGGCTTGTCGTTCAGACGAAGCCACGGAATCGCCGCGAAGAGAACGATGAGCGCCCAACCCATGAGACGCCGCAGATGCCAGTACTTCCCTACGGAGAGTTTCGGCGTCATCCAACGTCGCGATCCATCTGGATTCAGCGTTGAGAGAACGCGCCCCTCCGGCTGAAGAAGTGGCGTGGCGTCGTCGCGTGAGGCACCACTCGCTGCGGATGTCGACTGCGACACCGTCAGTTGCGGCAGGGCGATGCTGTACGGAACGACGTGCGACACCTGTTCAGACTCCCGTGAGAGATGTTGCCGACTGCGGCGATTGATTCGCGCTGGTCTTGGAAGTGGCTGGCATCGCTGGAGCGTCACCCGGCTTTGCCCCGGAGGTTGCCCCGGAGTTTGTCCCGGATTCTGTTGGGGAGGCCTTCGTCGGTGCGGTCACGGCCGGCCACGGCGCGACTGGCGTCCCTTGCACTTCCTTCGCTTCCGCGGGCTTGGTGCCGCGGAGGCTTGCAACGTAGCTTGCGAGCAGAATCAATTGCGGGTCGCTGAATCGATTGCCCCACTCGGGCATCCCCTTCGCGACCACGCCGGTCTTGAGGATGCTGAAGATGTCCTCGACCTTCTTGATATTGATGTAGCTGTCGTCCGTGAGATTGGGCCCCGTCCGCCCGCCACCTTCGGGACCGTGGCAGATGGCGCAGTTCGAGCGGAACATCACCGAAGCTCCCATCTTGAGCTTGGGGTCGCTCACGAGCGAGAGGATGGTCTGCTCCTCCGGCTTGATGTCGCCCAGCGCCGCCGACTGCGCCTCCACGAAGACTCCGACCTCCAGTTCGTAGTCCTGCTGAAGCGTCGCGCCGACACCGAAGTGGAAATAGATGAAGTACGGCACGGAGAAGAGGATCGTGCCCCAGAAGAGACCGGTCCACCACGCGGGCATCGGATTGTCGTACTCCCGAATGCCGTCGTAGTTGTGGCCGAGGATCTTGGCGTCCGAAGTCTGGTGTTGGTTGGTGTTGGAGTCAGCCATGGTTTGGCTCCTTCCGCGATTCGGAAGTCCGCGACGCGTTGCGATCAGAGACGGGCTCGCCGTCGTCGAGCGGAATGTTGGCGTCGCGTGTGAATCGACCACTGCGATTGCCGAACATCACCCAGGCGAGGATGCCCAGAAACAACCCAAAGAAGAAGAGCAGCGAGAGAATCGAGCCGATCGTCGACTCTGCAAGGACGGGGACCGTCATACGAATCATCGTGATTCCTGTCAGCAGGGACATGCTTACTTTCCTCCCTGCTGGGCTTGGGCGGCGCTGGCCACCGCGGGCGTGGTAGGTGTCGTGGGCGCGACATCGACCGGTCGATTGAGATCGGTGCCAAGCCGCATCAGATAGGCGATCAGCGCAACGACCTTGCGATTCTCCATCCCGCTGGGGCCGCTCTCCTCCTGAATCTTCTTCGCGATGGCGAGCGCCTGTGCCTGAGCGAGTGTCTCGACATTCGTCGCATCGTTGTAGTCGATGCCAAGCCGGCGCATCGCTTGAACGGACGCTGTCACCTTGCTCCAGTCCATGGGCTGATCCAGCAGATGGGCGAAGCTCGGCATGATGGAACCGGGGCTCACATCGGTCGGCAGATTGAAGTGCCGAACGTGCCAGAGCGGCGACGGAATCTTCATGCCGACTCGGGCCAAGTCCGGTCCGATGCGACGCGACCCCCAGAGGAACGGATGGTCGTACACGAATTCGCCGGGCTTGCTGTACTCACCGTACCGCTCGGTCTCCGCGCGCAAAGGTCGGATCATCTGCGAGTGGCAATTCACGCATCCTTCGCTGACATAGATATCGCGGCCGACCAGTTCAAGCGGCGTGTATGGTTGCACGCTGGCGATGCGCGCGATGTCTGATGTGCGGGTGAAGAGAGGAATGATTTCGCCGAGCGATGCGACGATGACGCCGATCACCACCATGATGGTGAACACCGTCGGCAGCCCCTCCCACTTGCGGTGCCAGCGAAGCTGGGAGAACACGTCGAGCTTCCGGGCGAACTCAGGAGCCGATCCCGGCGGCAGTGACGGACCCGGAATGGAAGGCTCCCGATAGCCGCGTGCAAGCGGCGCCGCTTCGTAGACGGGAACGTCGTACGTCGCGGGCGAAGCTCGCCAGGTCATCAGAATGTTGAGTCCGCAGAGCAAGGTACCGAGCAGGTAGATCGAGCCGCCCACGACGCGGAACCAATAGAACGGGATGAGGATCGTGACCGTCTCGATGAAATCCGGGAACTGAAGGAATCCCTCGGCGTTGAAGGCTCGCCACATGAGTCCCTGCGTCAGGCCCGCAGCGTAGATCGGGATGATGTAGAGGAGCATCCCCATCGTCGCGAGGTAGAAGTGCAGACTCATCCAGCCCGGTCTCGCAAGCGGTGCCTGGAAGAGCCGCGGCGCCAGCCAGTAGATCATGCCGAAAGTCATGAAGCCGACCCACCCGAGCGCGCCGCTATGGACGTGGGCGATGGTCCAGTCGGTGTAGTGACTGAGCGCGTTCACGCTCTTCACCGACATGAGCGGCCCTTCGAACGTCGACATGCCGTAGAAGGTCACTCCGATGACAAAGAACTTGAGAATGGGATCGGTGGCGACGCGATTCCATGCCCCACGAAGCGTCAGCAATCCGTTCAGCATGCCGCCCCAGGACGGCATCCAGAGCATCAGCGAGAAGAGCATCCCGAGCGTCGATGCCCACTCCGGCAGTGCGGTGAAGTGCAGGTGGTGCGGACCGGCCCAGATGTAGATGAAGACGATCGTCCAGAAATGCACGATCGAAAGTCGGTACGAGAACACCGGACGATCGGCGGCTTTCGGCAGAAAGTAGTACATCATGCCGAGGAACGGCGTCGTCAGGAAGAATGCGACGGCATTGTGGCCGTACCACCACTGCATGAAGGCGTCCTGCACACCCGCATAGATGGAGTAGCTCTTCAACCAGCCGCTGGGCATCACCAGGTTGTTGAAGATGTAGAGGACTGCGATCGCGATGATGGTTGCGATGTAGAACCAAATCGCCACGTAGAGGTGCCGCTCGCGCCGCACAGCCAACGTGCCGAAGAAGTTCACCGCGAACACCACCCAGATCAGCACCACCGCGATGTCAATCGGCCACTCGAGTTCCGCGTATTCCCTGCCTTGAGTGAAGCCGAGTGGCAACGTGATCGCGGCCGAAACGATGATGAGCTGCCAACCCCAGAAGTGGATGTTCGAGAGCACGTCGCTGAACATCCGCGTCTTCAGCAATCGCTGCGACGAGTAGTAGATCGCCGTGAAGATCGCGTTGCCGGCGAACGCGAAGACCACCGCGTTGGTGTGCAGCGGCCGAAGCCGGCCGAAGGCGGTCCACTCAAGTCCGAGGTTGAAGATCGGGTTGCAGAGTTGCAGCGCGATG
>JBBQCR010000126.1:0-8995 GCA_038318935.1 Phycisphaerales bacterium | reverse complement strand
CTCGAAGCAGTCTCGCCGCAACAGGTTCTTGCTCGGGGATTCTCCTACACCACGCGGACCGACGGAGGTTTGGTCCGCTCGATTCATGACGCGCCGGCGGGCACCGGTCTGACGACCGTCGTCGCCGACGGATCCATCGCATCGACTGTCGTTGGAAAGCCTGCGGCCGCGCGCCGCCGCGCCGCCGACGGCTCGGTCGACCGATCGGCTGGGTTCGACCTCTTCGCGCCCAGCGAGTAAAGTCGCGGCATGGCAGCGAAACCCCAGGGATCGCCTGAAGGGAAAAAACGCCGAGTCGGCGAAACGACCGGCGGCGAGTCGTCGCTTGAGCGCGAGGTGGCTGCGCTCAATTACGAAGCAGCGATGGAACAGCTCGAAGCGATCATCGATCGGGTTGAGCATGGTGAGGTCGGACTTGAAAAGACGCTGGAGGAGTATCGACGCGGTCGAGCGTTGCTGCGGCGATGTCAATCGATTCTCGACCTGGCGGAACAGGACATCAAGCGTCTTTCGCTCACCGAAGTAGAGACCGCGGCCCGGGATGCCGACGATGAGGAGAGCGACGTCTGACCATCGTTTCGGTGATCATCGCGCATGCCGCTGGCCAACATAGATACATCTTGGAGTGACTCGCTCGCCACCCTTGAGTTCGCTGGCCGGGCGATAAGCACGCTCTTCCTGTTCGCGTTCGGAGCGTGCGTAGGCAGCTTTCTCAACGTTGTGGTCTACCGACTGCCCGCCGGGTTGTCGGTGGTGACGCCGCCGAGCCGATGCCCGTTGTGCGGTGGGAGGCTGAGTTGGCGCGAGAATCTTCCGGTCATCGGCTGGCTGCTGCTTCGAGGGAAATGCAAGTCGTGCCGCGCGGCGATTTCGATCCAGTATCCGTTGATCGAGACGCTGGTCGGTCTGCTGTTCGCGGGGCTCTATCTCCTCTACTACGTGGTGCCCTCCGACGCTCCGCTGGCGGCGCTGACGCTGCCTTGGTGGAAAGCCCAGGGGTTTGCCGCCTCGTGGCCGCTCTTCATTGCGACGCTCCTCCTCTTGGCAGGACTGCTCGCCGCGACGATCATCGACGCTCGCACGTTTCTGATTCCCGCCGAGATCACGTGGACGCTGGCTGGCGTCGGTCTCCTCGCCGCGATTGTCCAAGGACTCCTGCCCGTCCTGGCGCGGGCGAAAAACCTTGAGTGGCCGGTCGAACTTCCTTTGTGGATGGGTGTCGGCGCCGGAACCGGCGGTCTGATCGGACTCGCGATCGCCACCTGGCTCCTCTGGCTTGGCAAGATTCCGCTCAGCTACGCCGACTACGACAAGTTCGTCGGCCCCGACGACGCCATTTCGTCCTACCCACACGCCAGGCGCGAGACGCTCAAGGAACTGCTGTTCCTCGCTCCGGTCGTCGCGGGGATCGTGTTGGGGGCGTGGATAGGTCACAGTCGGGGCGGCGACGAACGCCCGGTGCTGCTTGTCGCGTCGATCGGCGCCTCCCTTCTGGGATTCATCGTCGGTGGCGGTATTTTGTGGACCGTGCGGGTCCTCGGAACGCTGGCTTTCGGCCGGGAGGCGATGGGGTTGGGCGATGTCCACCTCGTCGCGGCGATCGGGGCGGTCCTCGGCTGGAAGGCCGCGGCGTGGACCTTCTTTCTCTCGCCCTTCATCGGGGTCGCGTACTCCATTGTGGCGATCTGCCTCCGACCCTTCGTCCGGCTCCCGATCCGGGAAATGCCGCTTGGACCGCACCTTGCGATCGCCGCGACGTTCACGCTCCTCGGCGGGGCAATTCTGCGGCCCATGGAGGCGTCGATGGCTCAGTCGCTGCCAGCCATCTGGAGTGCCGCGTTTCCCCAGCACGGAAAGTGACGGGGCGGTGGGGCGCGTGCCGAGAAGCCATTCAGCCGAGGCCGCTCCGCTGCGAGTGGGCATTCGGCCGGGGCGCAGAACTTGCGTTTTTTCGGACTTGCCCCTGAAATAGTCTCTGTTCGTTCCGATCATCTTCGGACGTGGTGGTTCGGGCGAGCGGAGCCGTTCGCTGCTTGTTCCTTCCACGTCCGTTCCCCCGACCTGCGTTGAATCGTCATTTGCAAAGGATGCAACCCGCCATGCTCTCCGTGCCACCCACCCGTTCGCGATTCTGGATCGTCTCTGCTGCTCTCGTCACTGCCGTGCTACTCAGCGGCTGCAACAACAAGGAGAAGGACGAGTTGGCGATGATGAAGGATCGCAACTCCCAACTGCAACTTGATCTCGACAAGCAGACGGCGACGCTTGAGAGCGCAGAAGCCTCGCGTCGCGCAGCGGACGAGGAGAACGCGCGATTGAAGGCAGCGGCTGATGCGGCGATGGCCAGCGGAGCGAACACCGGTGGTTCCACCACCGGCGGCAACGTGCCGAGCTTGCCGACCAATCTTCCGCCGGGCGTCACCGCACGCGTCGAAGGCAACTCGGTGATCGTCGACATTCCAGGGGACGTACTCTTCGACAGCGGCAAGGCCACGCTGCGCACGGACGCCAAGAAGACGCTCGATGGGGTCGCCAAGAGCGTCAAGGCGTCGTACCCCGGCAAGGCGATCTCGGTCGAAGGCTTTACCGACGCCGACCCGATCAAGAAGAGCAAGTGGGCCGACAACTGGGAACTCGGCTACGAGCGCGCTCGAGCGGTCGGAAAGTTCCTCGTTACCAAGGGCTTTGCTGATTCACAGTTCCGCTACGTCTCGTACGGACCGACCGAACCCAAGAGCTCGAAGAAGCAATCGCGACGCGTCGAGCTCGCGATCGTTGACGCCGGTTCGAACTGAGTCGACGCGCGATTGCATTGCATGTTTCGTTTCCACACGACCCCGCGACGCCAGTCGCGGGGTCGTGTGCTGTCTTGCATGGTCCTTGCATGGTCCCCGTCCTCGGGGGGTTCACCATTGACGTGTCCTACACGCCCGGTTTCGGTCTCGGCGGTCAGGCCAAGGAGGTCGCGCCGCACCTCGCCATGGCCACGCATCTCTCCTACAACCATGCGTTGCTTGGCGGAGCCATCGCTGAGGTGCGAGTTCACTACGAGGGCATGATCGCCTTTGGGATCGTCCATCAAGTGGTCAACGTCACAAAGGATTGCCACGCGGCCCTTCCGGAGACCACCAAGCCCAGCTCACAGTGGCTGATTGAGACGACGTTCGGCCGCGTCGTGCACGAGGAGATCGTTCTGCCAGCACCGCACCGCACGATTGCTACAGTGCAAGAGATGTCGGTTCGCGATCGAGACACCAAGACAGAGAAGTTCACTCCGCTGGAGATGAACCGACCGTCGGTCCAAGAGTGGCCGAACGATCGGACGATCCAACCGACCCTTGCCATGGGTGGATCGCCCGCAGGGAAGTCGTACGTGACCTTCGATTGAGCGTGCCGAGAGTACCGAGGGAGGAAACGGGATGCTTCGACGACAGCGAAACATATTCTGTGTGATCCATGCACTCGGCTTGATGCTGCTGTGCTCGCCGGCGGCGCTCGCGCAGGAATCGCCCGCGAAGCCCAACGTAGTCTTGGTGCTCATGGATAACCTCGGCTACGGCGAGCTCGGTTGCTACGGCGGAGGCATCCTGCGTGGCGCTCCGACGCCCCGCATCGACGCGCTGGCAGCAGAGGGCACTCGTCTCCTCAACTACAACGTCGAGGCACAGTGCACACCGAGCCGCGCCGCGCTCATGACAGGCCGGCACGCGTATCGCACAGGAAACGGTTCAGTTCCAATCGATACGCCTCGGTACGGGCTGGTGCAGTGGGAGGTCACGATGGCTGAGATGCTTTCGGCCTCGGGCTACGCAACAGGGGCATTCGGAAAGTGGCACCTTGGTCACACAGAAGGTCGCTTTCCAACCGATCAGGGATTCGACGAGTGGTATGGGATTCCTAACTCGAGCGACGAAGCGTTCTGGCCGAAGAGCTCGATGTTTCGGCCCGATTCGGACCCGTTCGTGACTCCAGAATATGTCATGCAGAGTGTCAAGGGACAGGCCCCGACGAAGCTCAAGGTGTACGACCTCGACTATCGCCGAATCATCGATCGGGAACTGACCGACAAGGCTGTCGATTTCATGACACGGCAGGCCAAGGCAGGAAAGCCCTTCTTCGCCTTCGTTCCGTACACGATGCCGCACTACCCAGTGACGCCTGCGCCGGAATTCGATGGCAAGTCCGGCAACGGCTACTGGGCCGATGCGCTGGCGCAGATGGACGCCTACACCGCTCAGTTGATCGACACGGTTGAAAAGCTCGGACTCTCGGACAACACCATTTTCATATTCGCCTCCGACAACGGGCCGGAGATGACCGAGCCATGGAACGGATGGGCCGGTCCATGGCGAGGCTCGTACTTCACCGCCCTCGAAGGCTCGCTGCGCGTTCCCTTCATCATCCGCTGGCCTGGCAAGATTCCCGCCGGTCGGGTCAGCAACGAGGTCGTCCACGAGGTGGACCTCTTCACAACGCTCGCCGCGATCGTCGGCGGGGTCGTGCCAGCCGACCGTGCGATCGACGGTGTGGATCAGAGCGGATTCCTGCTCGCCAAGCAGGAGAAGTCCGCACGTGATGGCTTTGTCATCTACGTCGGCAACGAGATCTTTGGCGTGAAGTGGCAAAATTGGAAGCTCATGTCCAAGGAAGTCGACCAGGGAACTGATGCCGTCAAGGAATTCAGCCTACCCCGGATCTACAACCTCAACCTCGATCCGAAGGAAGAGCACCCGCTGAGCTACGGAGGTCAGCACGCGTGGATTCGCTTCCCCTGCGGCAGGATCATGACGGACTACCTCAACTCGCTACAGAAGTATCCGCCGATTCCAGCAGGTGCCGCTGATCCATACAAGCCTCCTACACCGAAGTGAGGGACGGGCTGATAGGATTCGGTAGCCCAACGAACGCGGCGTCCCATTCTCTCCGTTTATCGTCTCCTCGTTCTCCGCAGTCACGCGGGGTCACCATAGTCCGGGCACGCATCGCCCTCTGAAGGAAGTATAAAAGTGATTCGAATCGCTACGCTCACCATTGCAGTATCACTCGTCGCCCTCGGTCTCGGCCGCTGCCAGTCTGATCCGAAGACCGGCAGCGAGCGTGTAGACATGCGAGCCGAAACCCGCGAGGAATCGAAGGCCACCCTCGCAAGCCTCTACGCAATTCGGCCTCGCGCCAAGCTCTTCGTCGACTCCGCGGCCGGGTATGCCACATTCAAAACCTTCGGTATGAAGATCCTCGTTGCCGGAGGTGGTACCGGCAAAGGCGTGGCAGTAGATCGTGCGACGAGCAAGACGATCTACATGCGGATGGCCGCGGTATCGGCCGGATTGGGTGTGAACGTCTCGGAGAGTCGCCTCGTGTGGGTTTTTGATACCCAAGCGGCGTTTGACAACTTTGTCGAAAACGGTTGGGAGTTGGGCGGCAGCGCCACAGCGGCAGCTATGGTGAACAACCAAGGCATCGCGGGCGAGGGCGCGCTCTCGATCGCACCAGGCGTGTGGCTTTTCCAGATGACCGATACCGGTCTCGCGCTTGAACTTTCCGTCAAGGGCACCAAGTACTACAAGGACGACGGCTTGAACTGATTGGCACTCTCCAGCGGATCCAGCACAATTCAGACATCGCGACGCATACGGTGATGTCGGGATCGGTGGGTCGCGCAGAGCGAACCTCGGACGTCCGAGATGGAACGTTGGCGGCCTCGCGCGTTTTCGAGGTCTCGGCTGCCCCACCGTCACCCATTGGCTCCGCAATGCGCAGGAGTCTGCGACGCAGTTCAACGCGCGAGCGCATGCCGAGGTCCTCTTCCCCCTCGTACGTTCAGGGTGGCCGACCAAAGAGCGACTTCCAAGGAGCCTGAGGAGCATCAACGCGGTGTCGAACAGGAGGTTCGACACCGCGAAGGAAGGCAGCGGTGAATGGTCCCGCAACGTCTCGCGCATGATCGAAGGGATCATCGAGATTGCAGGGCGCAGGGGGATCGAATTGCGCGGGGTCGCCTCGACCGCGGAAGAGCCCTCGCTGAAGTTGTCTGAGACATCTGACGCACCGACGAACGAGGTCCTACCAGCGTGTTGAGAAAGTCATTGTGGCTGCGGACGTGCAGGTTGGCCGACTGCTGCTTTGGCGCAACTCGATCGTCTCGCTGCGATTCTTGGGTCTCTGCACCTTGTCGAAGTCGGCCCTTCTGCTGATCATCACTTTCCAAAGCACTTTCGCCACAGGCTGATAGACGAGTTCAAGAAGATCACGGGCTTTGACCGCGCTCGATCTCGGTTCCGGATCACCTCCAAGATCGTCAAAGGCGCGCGGGGTGAGGTCACTCTTGAATCCACTCGCTCGTCGAACTCGTGGGGCTCCTCTCCGCTGGCGTCGAGATCCCCATTGGCTCTTCCGTGACTCTCCGCGTACTCTGCCAATCCGATTGTCCAACGAGATCCGTCATTGCTGTTGAGTGCCACTGAAATTGGAATGACCTCCGCAACTCCGACTTGGCCGATCGGAGTGGCTTCGGTCGACACGGCTTCCTCATTCCAGAGGCAGGTCACGCGGGAGCAGGGCGCCGAGACTCACGTTGCCCTGCCGCTTGGAAAGGAAACGCCATGCGGATGAACCAATCCAAACTCTGCGCTGCAGCGGCTGGGACCCTTGGCCTGCTGGTTACCTCTCGCTCGATCTCCCAGACCGCGACGCCCGACTCGACGGTGGCGGAGCAGTCGGATGTCGAGCCCGTCGACGTTGCGGTTGCGAAGGGGATACTCCCGATACCCGACTACACAGGGGATCTCTGGACACGACGGTACATCAGCGGCGATTGGGGAAGCGCCCGGACGCAACTCGCCGAGTCGGGGCTGCAACTCGAGATCGGTTGGACGCAGACGGTGCAATCTGTAACCAGTGGCGGACGCGAGACAGGCACCCGTTACGGCGGGAGCTTGGATTACCTGATGAATTTCGACCTCGATCGCATGGGGCTCGTCCCGGGGGCGCTGGTCAAGTTCCGTGCCGAAAGTCGCTACGGAGAATCGGTGAACGGTCTCGCAGGTCCTCTCCTTCCGGTCTCTGTCGACGCATTCTTTCCGATCGGCAGCAAGCCCGATGACGACATTCCTTTCGCCATCACCAATCTCACCTATTTTCAGTACTTCTCCGATACGTTCGGCGTGTTTGTCGGCAAGTTCGACACGCTGTATGGAGATCTAAATCCGTTCGCATCGGGAGGCGGTGTCACGCAGTTCCTCAATGCGAATTTCATATTCAACGGAGTATCGTCGCTCGCCGTGCCATACAGCACTCTCGGCGCGGGTGTGATCTTCGTGCCCACGGAATCAGTTTCGATCAGCAGCTCGATCATGAATACAGCCGACTCGTCGACGACCTCGGGCTTCGGCGAGATCGGGGACGGATGGACTTGGAGCACCGAGGCCGTCGTTCAGTACCGGCTGGGCACACTTCCCGGCGGGCAGAACCTCGGGGTGATCTATGCTGGAGACAGCGACTATCTGCGGATCGGTGCCAGATTCTCTTTTCAACCGGGACAAGGACTCGTCGCGCCGACGAAGGACGACACATGGGCGATCTACTGGAGCGGTTGGCAGTACCTTTTCACCGAGACTGCAGTCAACGGCCCGGTCCCATTGAGCGACGGCGCGCCCGACATCCAGGGCTTTGGAGTGTTCGCGCGCGTCGGCTTTGCGGACCAGGATACCAATCCGATCGAGTGGTCCGCGAGCGCGGGCGTCGGTGGTCGCGGCGTCATTCCGGGTCGTGAGAGAGATCTGTTCGGGATTGGCTTCTACTACTCCCAATTGCAGACCTCGCGTCTCACCGATGCCATTGGGCTTGACGACGCATCGCAGGGCTTGGAGGCTTTCTATAGCATCACCCTCACGCCCGCCGCTGCCCTCACACTCGATGGGCAATGGGTAGCGGCGCCCTTTCCGAACACCGACGCCGCAATAGTTCTCGCTCTCCGACTCAACCTGCGATTCTGAGAAGACTCCCAGACGAGTCCCGCGTGCGGTTCGGCCCCTGTTCGATTACGCGATCGCGCCGAGCGCAGCATCCTCACCGTCCACCAACGCGGGAAGCCGGATGGACGAGTTGGAGATGTTTCGTTTTTGGTTGTATCGTTAATTGGAAGTTGGGGTCGGTCCTATTTCACGAGTTCGAAATCACCCGGCTTCCAGGTCTTGTCGTACCACGGCTCAAGCGGTCCATACAGACGTATGAGCACAAAGAAGCTCTTGCCCGGCATGGTCTGGACCCAATTGCTTTCCTTGCCTGCCGGTGCGGACGGACCAAACCAGACGGTGTAGGAACCATCTGCATTGGGCTTGAGGTTGGGGTTTTGGTTGTCAACGCCGGCCGTGATCTGATCCGTTTCGAGAAGGGAACGGGTCTGCGTGTCATAGGCCACGAAGGACCAGAAGTCCTTTGCTGGGACAGGGCCGGGAAGGGTTACCGAGTAAGTCTTGCCCCCGTCGAAATAGTTGTTCTTCGAGTCGGTGGCGGTAAAAGCGTAGGCTGACCCCTCTCCCACCGGAGCGCCCAGCATGGCCGGCGTCACGCCGGTAGCCAGATAGAGATACATGACGAGATTGTCGAGCATCAGCTCTCCGTTGTTCATCATGTCGTAGCTGATTCCGCTACCTGCCGGGGAGTACCAGCGACGATCCGGGTAGAGAAAGGCCCGCTTCTCGTCCCGATATCTGAAGGAGATCGCGCGAGCGGTGGCATTGCCCACGGCCACGGCTTCGGTCAGGATCTTCTTCATGCGGGCATCGGGCGCGAAGGGCTGGCCCTTCTTGATACCGATAGCCCCCCAAGTGCCCAGCAGCTCGGGGGAGAAGGCTGTAATGCGCCCCCGGAAGTTGGACAGTCCGTAGCGCTGATTTTCCTGCAATTCGCCGCTGGCGGCGGTGATGGAAAGGAAGTCTTCCTTTCGGGCGGCTTCGCTCAGGCTCAGGCGAGGTCGGGGCGGTGTGTGCGCGCA
>JBBQCR010000125.1:0-9009 GCA_038318935.1 Phycisphaerales bacterium | reverse complement strand
CGGATCTGCGCCGCTCGCTCGTCACTGAGCCAGCCTTCGCCGTCGGCTTCACGAAGGGTCTTGACCTCACCCTCGAGTGCGGAGTTCTTCTTCTCCAACTGCTCGAGGCGCCGGGCCATGTCGTCAAGCGTTGTGGCGTCCTGCGCCATCGCGAAGGACGCGGGCACGAGGGCGACCACCACCGCAATCGAGGGCGCGGAAATGGACGAGAGAAACGTCGAAATGAAACGACGAGACGGACGGGTGATGCGCATCCTGCGGCTCCCAGACCGGTGGAAATGGGGACGGGCCGCGAGAGAGCTCCGCTCGCCGCGCAGGCCAGAACACCGTCGTTATCGGTCGAGCAGTTTGGGAAGCGTGAGAGAAATCGCGGAAGTTCATGCGCAGGATGTGAGCGACACCAGCACGTCCGCTCAGAACATCCATTGCACCTGCGCTCGGACGACCGTTTGACCGTTGCTGCCAGGTGCGTCCTTGTAGTAACCCGCGCTTGGATTCGCGAAGTCCTGCAGGGTATCGAAGACGTAGCTCACCTCGGCGCTGAGCTTGATGCGGGTCTTCTGGATGTGGTAGGTCGCTCCGGCGGTTGCCACGCTGAGCGTGTCACCGCCACCGGTTCGCTGCGTCACCACGCCGCTCGCAAGGGCCGTGTTTGATACGTAGCCTGAGTCGCCGTACTCGCAGCGAACGGCGAGTTCGATCGCTTCGGTCACGAAGAATCCGGCTTGGATCTGGAAGCCCCACTGGTTCGCGGAACCGTTGTCGTTCAGGCGGATCGTGCCAGCATTGTTCGTAACGTTTTCGACGCGGCGGTACGCCCCCCAGGCGAACAGACTTGCTCCGCTGCCAAGGTCAATGTTGGCGTCGGCGGTGACGCCGTAGGAGTTGGCGTCACCTCCTCCGTTGGCCGGCGAGTTGGGTCGATTCTGCTGACCCATCGCCGCGATCCCCAGAACCGCGCCACCGTCTTCGCCGTGATAGGAGCTCATGTCGTCGAACTGCTCCCACCTCCCCCCGAGCTTCCACTCCGCCCGACCGCTGAAGCAGTAGTCGGTGTTCGACACATTGTTCGGCGCGATCCCATTGGTGACGCCACCGGTGACGATCGGTGAGGGCGTCGTCAGTTGAGGCGAGCCCTCTCCGCTGACAAGCATGCCGTTGCTGTAGCCAACGAACACCCGCCATGCGTCTTGCTGGACCTCGAGGCGCATGCCGTCCGAACGGTTCTGGCGGAAGAACCAGTTGAGCGCTGATCGCTCGACGAACAGCGTGCTGGATTCGCTGATCTCGTCCTCTCGCAGCCACGGAAATCGCTGCTGACCGACCCGCAGAAAGACCCCAGCAGCGAGTTCCTTCTGCACCCACACATCGTCGGTGACAAGCGTCGAGTCGGTCGACCCGACGGACAGTTGCATGCGCCACATCCACGTGGGATCGATCATCCCTCCCGAGAACGTCAATTTCGATCTGGCGGTGACGAAGCCCCAGTTGTCTTCATTCTGCCCACTCGGTGGGTTCTCGCGCTGGTTGAATTCCCATCGAAACTGAGTGAAGCCGCCGACCCTCAAACTCCAGTTCCCGTCGGCGCTTCTGAACACGAAGCCCTTGTCCCAGCCCGCAAATGCGCCGGAGTCAGCCAGAGAAGTACGACCGTCGGCGTCTGCAAGTGTGTCGCGCACAATCTCGCGAATCTCCGCAGTTCGCTCCGCCGTCAGCCATGTCGATCCGTCGCGCTGCGCTCGCACTTCGTCGAGATCCGCGCGCAGTGCAGCGATCTCCCGCTGGACCTCATCGTCGACGGCGTCCGCGCCGACGGACGACACCGAGCCCAGGAGTACGACGCTCACAAGGCACGCCGCGCTTTCGGGAGAACGACGGGGAACGCGGCACTCGCGAGACATGCGATCGACTCCTTGCTTACGGAAATCTCGGGTCAGCCTACTCGCGGTGTCGATCGGGCAACGCCTGAACTATCAAAAGAAAAACCGGCCGGTCCTTGCGGACCGGCCGGACTATGCATATTCACTGATCGTTCCTCAAGCGGAACGATGCATGAGCATTAGAAGCTGACGGTGATACCGGTGCGGAACACCAGCTGACCGTTCTCCTGCTGGCCGTTGCCGTCGACGCCGTCGACGTACCAGCCGTTGCCTGCGCCAGTCGAGCCGAACACGCCCATGGTGTCGAACGAGTAGGAGATGTCCGACTGCCACTTGGCGCGGTTCTTGGCGAAGTACCAGTTGATGCCGACGGTGGCGACCGACTGGAGGTTGCCGTCAACACCGAGCTGGCTGAGGTTTGAGAAGTCGCCGTATTCGTAACGGGCGACAAGCTCGAGCTCATCGGTCAGGAAGAATCCACCCTGAACCATCAGGCCCTTGCCATTGAACTGACCGAGGTTGTCGACGCCGGTCGCCCAGGTGCTGTTGTTGACTGACCAGTAGAACGCACCCAAGACGTTGAAGCCACCGAATTGAGCGGCTGCATCAACCGTAAAGCCGAAGCTCTGGCCGCCGGTACCAAGATTGGAGCCGCCGTTGGCTGCGGTGACGTACGACGGAGTCGCAAGACCGCCCTGACGACCGTTCTGGTAGAAGGCACCGCCGCCGATGAGGAGACCGAACTCCTCGCCGCGCCAGCCCTGCTGATACTCGAACTGCTTCCAGTTGCCGGCGAGCTTGACTTCGGCTCGACCAGAGGCCGCGAAGTCCGTGCCCGGGGAATTGCCCGAGTTCGGGTTGAAGCCGCGGTTCTGGGTCGGGCTGTTCTGGCCCATGCCGTTGTTGATACTGGCAGCAACTCGGAACATGTCCGCGATGAAGCCGAGCTCAAGACCCTGCGTGCGGCCGAGGCCGAACGCGTAGTTGGTGTTTGAGCGACTGAGCATCTGCAGGTCGTAGTCACCCATCATTCGCTCACGCGAGAAGGGAGCCACGAACTGACCAGCACGCATGTAGAAACCGCCGAAGTCCTTGAGGATGTACCAATCGTTGAGGTACGCGGTACCACCACCGCCGGTCTCACCGTCGTAGTCGCCCGAGTCATCGAAGAAGGCCATGCTGACCATGTACTGCCAGCTTGGGTCAACGATGTGGCCCGAGAACGACAGGCTGGTGTACCGGGTCGCGAAGCCCCAGTTGTTCTCAGTCTGGCCGTTGTTGGCGGAGTTGTTGGTGTCAAGGGACCGGTTGTTGTAGGTCCAACGGATCTGGCCGCCGCCGGAGACGTTCAGACGGAAGTTGCCGTCTGCGCTGGCGAGGAAGAATCCGTTATCCCAGCCCGCGGTCGACCCGGCACCCTGGAGCGAAGCTCGGGTATCGGCGTCTGCGAGCACGTCTTGAACGAGGCCCTTGATCTCAGTTGCCCGCTGCTCGCTCAGCCAGTTGTCTCCAGATTGCTCCTTGAGCTTCTGGACTTCGGCCTTGAGTACAGCGATCTGCGAAAGGGCGTCGTTGTTGTTGGCCTCGATCGACCCGAACGCGGCGCCGGTGAGGGCGAGCGTCGTGCCAGCGAAGAGACCAACGGTCTTGGTCAGACTCATGTATGACTCTCCAGAACTGATCGGGCCCGTCACCAAAGCAACTCTCAACTTGGAGTGTTGGCTGGGACCCACTTCATCCACCCGTCCGTCGTTGCTCGCATCACGGGGAGACGCGAGCCGGACGTGAAACATCGATATCGACCACCGAAGGCCGTTCGAATGAGCGTCGGACTATAACGAGTTCCCAACATTCGTCTAGTCAAGCGCCAGCTTGCCTGCCGCCGGAGGCCGCGACGCAACCGGATCGAGCGACCTAAGTCGCTTGATTGCAGTCGCTAAGAGATTTTCTCCGCCGCTGCGCGAAGCTTCGGTTTTGGACTTGTCCCCAGCGCATCAATGGCCTGTCCAATTGAGCCGACGGCGAAAATCTCGACGTCGGCGGGCCCTGAGGAGCCCGAATCGGACGCCTCGCGGACGGCTTGACGGGCGGCTTTGGCTTGTCCGGCAGGCACCGCGATCGTCTTCCCGCCTCGCCGAACGATCTCGGCGACCCGCTGCTCCAGTTGCCTGACCGAGCGAATTTCGCCGGTCAATCCGACTTCTCCGATCGCGGCGAACGCCTGCGGAACCGCCCGGCTGTAATGGGCTCCCGCGATGGCCATGGCCAGTGCAACGTCCGCGGCCGGCTCGACGATCCGCACCCCGCCGGCGGTTTGCGCGAAAACATCTTGGTCCGCAAGCCGCAAACCGGCGTGTTTCTCAAGCACCGCGATCAGCATCGCCAGCCGATTGGCGTCAAGCCCCGATGCCCTGCGCTTCGCGGAGCCGAGAAAACTCGTCGCGGTCAGTGCCTGCACTTCCGCAACCAGACAGCGCGAACCGGCCAGCGACGGTACGAACACCGTTCCCGGGCGCGGAGCCCCGTCGCCGTCGCCGGCGAGCGCGAGCGAACCTTCCTTCACCTCGATGAGTCCCCCGCCGGTCATCTCAAAGAGGCCGATTTCCTGCGTGGATCCGAAGCGATTCTTGATCGGTCGTACGACGCGATAGGAGTGATGACGGTCGCCCTCGAACTGAAGAACGACATCGACAAGATGCTCCAGCAGCTTCGGTCCGGCGAGTTCGCCGTCCTTGGTGACGTGACCGACGACCGCAACGGTCATGTGCGATGCCTTCGCCAACCAGACCAACTCAAGACATGCCCGACGAAGCTGCGTGATCGAACCGGGGGCCGCTTCGACGCCGGAACTCCACAGCATCTGGATGCTGTCGACCACGAGCAGCTCCGGTTGGACTCGACGCGCCTGCTCCGCGATCTTCGCGAGATTCGTCTCGCTGAGAACGAAGAGGTGCTTGGCTCGCAGGCCTGACGCTGGCCGAGCGTCCTCACCAATTACGCGTTCGGCCCGAAGCTTGACTTGGTGCGCGCTCTCTTCGCTCGACACGTACAGGACGCGCCGGCCTGCATCGGCGAGGCGGGCCGCAGCTTGCAGAAGAAGCGTGCTCTTTCCGATTCCCGGGTCGCCCCCGAGCAGTATCGCGCTGCCCGGCACAAATCCACCGCCGAGCACCCGATCAAGCTCGTCGACGCCCGTCGCGACCCGCGGCAACTCGCTGGTTGACACGTCCTCGAGAGGGACGGCCCCCACCGCCGTTCCGTCCTCCGCGCCCGCGGCCGAAGACAACCACTGCGATGCCGAGTCCATTGCCGACGGCGGAGCCTGTTCGGCGGGTGGCGTGAACTTCTCCAGACTGTCCCACGTGCCGCACTCGGGGCACTTGCCCATCCACCGCGGTTGCGATGCGCCGCAGGATCGACACAGAAACGTCACACGCGTCTTGGCCATGCGCGCATCGTACGGCTCGCTGGCTGGCAGGCCGAAAAAACCCCGCATTTGTTCGGCAGTTCGCTCCGCGTCAGCGTCGCCGCAGCGCTCGCATCGCCGCGACCCAGTTCGCGTACTCGACGATCGCCTCACGCCGCGCGGCGGCGCTGGGCATGCGCTTGGGGTCATGGCCGAAGGCTGTCTCGTTGCGCCACGTCCAGTACGGGCCACGCAACCGGAAGCCAGTCTTCCACGCCAGGCGCCCGAGTTCGATGATCGCGATGAAGTGTCGCCAGAGCGTCCGCATGAGGGCCCGATGATACGCATCCGATGGGTGATCGCGGGGTGCACGGTTGATGACAACTTGCCAAGTCGCGCTCGCGCGTAGACCATGTCAACGCAGCGTCGAACGCCGGTCGTGCACTCCGACCCGACCGTCAAAGACCTGCGCTCGCAAGAGAACGAGGCACGGACCAGCGTCCGTGCCTCGTGTTCTTTTAATGTGCGAGTCTGCCGTTACCGCTCAGTGCAACGAGATCGGCCCCTGCTTCGGATCGACGATGCTGGCGTCGCTCAGCGCGATCGAGTTGGTTGGACCGGTGAAGACATCCTCGTCACGCATCGGCGAGAAGCGGCTGCCGATCATCGGAACGCGATGGTTGGGGTTGTACTTCTTCGGCATGAATCCCTGCATGACGTAGACGATCGCCACGCAGCCGAGCGAGCCGAGCCAGATCAGGTGGCTCCAGCCGAGGAAGACGAACACGCTGGTCATCAGGACCACCAGCATCGACACCGGGATCATTCCTTCCCATGCGAGACGCATGAGTTGGTCGAAGCGGAAGCGAGGCAGCGTCCAGCGAATCGCCATGCCGAAGGCGACCAGCAAGCCGACCTTGCCGCAAAACACCGCCATCTGAAGCAGGATCAGCGGCAGCGGTCCGCTGGCGGGAACATCCGGGCCGATACCGAAGGGATTGAGTGACCAGCCGCCCAAGAAGAGCAGCGTGAAGAACGCCGCTCCAGTGATCATGTGGAAGTACTCGCCCAGGAAGAACATCGCGAACTTCATCGAGGAGTATTCGGTGTGGTAGCCGCCGACGAGTTCGCTCTCGGCTTCCGCAAGATCGAACGGGGCGCGGTTCGCCTCGGCCAGCATGCAGGTGTAGAAGAGGATCGCCGCGAGCGGCTGCATCAGCAGGTTCCAAGGTCCGGACTGCTGGGCGTGCACGATCTCGTTGGGCTCGATCGAACCAACCGTGAGAACAACCGCCAAGAGGGCCAGGCCCATCGGGATCTCGTAAGAGATCATCTGGGCGCTCGCTCGGAGTCCGCCGAGGAACGACCACTTGTTGTTGCTCGCCCAGCCGCCGAGCGCGACGCCGTAGACGCCGAGTGCCGACGTGCCCAGCAGGTAGATGATGCCGACATTGATCTGGGCCCCGGCGACCTGGACCTGAACACCGTCGACTCCCAATCTCGCCGCCAAGCCGAAGGGAAGCGACGAGAGGTCAAGCGTTCCGCCCCACGGGATGATCACGAACCCGATCATCGCGGGAATCATGATCAGGGCGGGGGCGAGGATGAACAGCCACTTCTCCACACCAGGCGGGTTGTAGTCCTCCTTGAGGAGAAACTTCAGACCGTCTGCGATCGGCTGCAACAGGCCGTTGGGTCCGACGCGATTGGGTCCGACGCGGTCCTGCATCCAAGCGGAAAGCTTGCGCTCAAGCCAGATGGCGTAGGCGCACGCACCGAGGATGACGTGCAGCATCAGAACGATCACGATTGCCGATGTGACCAACTGGGCTATCTGTGGGGTCGAGAGGCCAAACATGGTTTCGCACAATAGCGGATGTGCGAGCCCACGGGGGGCCATGGAACACCGTGTGCTTGGGCCGACAAGCGTTCGATTCGCCAGAGCGAGTGTGCGTCCGGAGGGCGCGACGGATCGCCTTCCACGTCAACCGTTCCGGCGGCCGAAGATACCCCGCCCCGATTCGCGCAACGAGATCTCAAGGACTTCGCACAAACGATCGTTCCCCTCACACTCCCAGCGTGACCCGTTCGACGCGGAACGTCTCGGTCACCGGTGTGCGGTCGCTTCGGGGCCGTGCCAAGTGCGGGAAGTAATCCTGCGTCGCCATCACCTGCCAGCTACCACTCCTGAGGGCCGAGATCGCCACCACTGCAGCCTTGGCGCCGCTGATGGTCGTGATCATCGGGACGCCACAGCGGACCGCGTGCGCGCGAATCATGCCTTCATCGGTGTGCCCACCCTTCTTGGTGGGCGTGTTGATGATGAGGGCGATCTCGCCGTTGCGAATGATGTCGAGAATGCTCGGTCGTGCGCCCTCGGACAGCTTGCGAATCAGCGTCGTGTCGACGCTGTAGTTCTTCATGTGGGCGTGCGTGCCGCTGGTGGTCAGCACGGTGAAGCCCATCGAGACCAGCGATCGTGCGACTTCGACCGCTTCGTCCTTGTCGCCTTCTCGCACCGAGAGGAAGACCTTGCCCGAGGTCGGCAGCGGAAGGCCCGCGGCCATCTGGGCTTTCGCGAATGCAACCGGCAGCGAGCGATCTGCTCCCATGACTTCGCCGGTGGAGCGCATCTCGGGCCCGAGCACCACATCGACGCCGGGGAACTTGGTGAACGGGAAGACCGATTCCTTCACCGCGAAGAAGCCCGTCTGCGGCACTTCCTGCAGATCGAGATCTTGAAGCGACGCCCCCATCATCACCTTGGCGGCGTTGAGGGCCCACGAAATGCCCTTGGCCTTCGATACGAACGGCGCCGTTCGTGAAGCCCGCGGATTCACTTCGAGGATGTACACCGCCTCGTCCTTCACGGCCATCTGCACGTTCATCAGGCCGCGCACCTTGAGACGCTCCGCGAGCGCACGAGCCTGATCCTTGATCTGGTTCACGAGCGACGACGACAGCGAATGCGGCGGCACAACGCAGGTCGAGTCGCCGGAGTGGATGCCCGCCTCTTCGATGTGCTCCATCACGCCGCAGATGATCGCCCGCGGCTTGTGATCGGCGATGCGAATCTGGCGAGCGAGGCTGCTCTCGTCGGGGCGGAAGTCGGCAACGACATCGACGTCGACTTCGACGGCGTCGCTGAGAAAGCGATCGATGAGGACCGGAGCGTTCGCGAGATCGCTGACGTTCACCGCGGTCGTCATGTACCGACGGATGTCGACGGCGGAGTTGCAGATCTCCATGCCGCGCCCGCCGAGCACGTAGCTCGGACGCACGAGGACCGGATAGCCGATGCGCTCGGCGATCGTGACCGCTTCGTCAAGCGATCGCGCGATACCGCTCGGCGGTTGCTTCAGGCCGAGATCATCGAGCAGGGCCTTGAAACGGTCGCGGTCTTCCGCGAGATCAATCGACTCAAGGCCGGTGCCGATGAGCGGCACACCCGCTGCGACCAAACCATGCGCGAGATTCAGCGGCGTCTGACCGCCGAATTGCACGATACAGCCAACGACGGTGCCGTTGCGGTCCGCGACGTCGGGACCGCCGCCATTGAGGCGCTCGACGACATTGAGGACATCTTCCAGCGTCAGCGGCTCGAAGAACAGCAGATCGCTGGTGTCGTAATCGGTCGACACCGTCTCGGGGTTCGAGTTGATCATCACCGACTCGAAGCCCATCTCTTCGCAGGCGAATGCCGCCTGGCAACAGCAGTAGTCG
>JBBQCR010000124.1:0-9070 GCA_038318935.1 Phycisphaerales bacterium | reverse complement strand
TGAAGGGGCGTTTACCGGCCGGCGATGACTGTCGGTTGGACGCGTCCGCCGCGGTACGCGATGAGATGGACCACCAAGCACCCCAGGGCCATCCACATCGGGACGCTGAAGAGCGTCGTGTAGTTCAGCGTGCCGTCGGCCTGCGTCGCCAAACGTCCCGCGACGCTGGTTGAGAACCAACTGCCCACGATGATGCCGATGCCGATGATCACCAGATTGAAGAGATTCTGGGCGGTGGCCCGGACATCCGAGGAGGTGTTCTCGTCGACCACCATGAAGGCGACGAAAATGAAGCAGCCGAAGCAGAGCCCGTGCAGCGCCACACCGAAGAGGACCGGAAGAAATGACGGTGCAAACGCAAAGATCGCCATGCGGGCCGCGTACGCGGTGATGCCGATCGCCAGCAACGTCTTGCGTGAGAGTCGCGTCGCCAGGAACGGCATCAGCGCCAGGACACCGAACTCCGCCATCTGGCCGATGGTCATGAGTCCGCCGCCGCCGACGCCAAAGACTTGATTGATCGTGTCGGCGACCGAGTTGGCCCCGGCGCTGGCGTTCTGAATTCCAGTCAGAAATTGACTCGTGAAGACAAAGTAGAACTGATGCACCATGCTGATCGGCACTGCGATCAGGAAGAGCGTGATGAGCGGCTGAAACTTGATCTCACCCAACGCCTCGCTCCACGCGGCCTTCTGCCGCGGATGCTTCGACGGCTGCGTGTGCGGAAGGCTCAGGCAATACACGGCCATCAGCAGACCGAGGATCGAGGAGATCTTGAACGCGTCGGCACGGCCGGCGTTCTGGGCTGCGGCGATGGCCTCAAGGGTGCCGACGTCTGGCGTGTGCACGCGCAACAGGAGTTGGCCAACGCCGATGCCCGCGGCGATCCAACCGATTGTCCCCCACGCCCGCACCGGACCAAAGTCCTTGTCGCGGTTGGGGAGATGCGAGAAGGCGAGTGAGTTCGTGAGAGCGAGGGTTGGTGCGTAGATGAGTCCGTAGCACAGCGACAGGATCATCACCGTCGAGAAGTCAGGGACGCTGGCCAGAAACCAGACGATGCCCGCGCCCACAAGATGGCTGACCGCCAAGAGTTTCTCGGTTGCGAAGACCCGATCGGCGAGCTGACCGGCGATGAACGGTCCAATGATCGCTCCGACCGCTCCCGCCGCGAGCACCGCCCCGGTCTGGTCCAAGGTGAAGCGCCGGTGCCCCATGAGAAACGGGTAGAGAATCGGCAGCCACGCGCCCCAAATGGCGTACTGCAGAAACATCATCAGCGAGAGCCGAGCCCGTATCTGGCCGCCAGATGTGATCAGGTTCCCCGACTGCGGTGCGGTCATCGTCATGCGCGGCATCCTACCGGGGCAGTTACGATGCCGCCGTCGAGTGGACCTCTTGGAGTGTGACGATGAAGCAGCGTCTTTGCCAGATCGGATTCATTGCCCTTGCGACGGTTGCCGCCAGTTCGATGCTGGCCATGGGAGACGAACCGCCCAGTTGCTGCTCGCCGCTGAGTCGTGGGGCAGCGCTTGGACTCGCGGCGCAGCAGGCGCCGACAGCGCCGCCCCCAGCAACTACTGCTGCGCCGGCGACGACCTCCACTGTGCCAGCAGCGATCGCAGCCGCCAGCGCCCCCAAAGGCATGGTCTGGATTCCGGGCGGTGAGTTCATCATGGGCAGCACCGACCCGCTGGCCCGACCGGACGAGTCACCGCGCCATCGTGTGCGGGTCGACGGCTTCTGGATGGACGAGACCGAGGTGACGAACGCCCAGTACGCGGAGTTTGTGAAGGCGACCGGCTACAAGACCGTCGCCGAGCGAGCGATCGACTGGGAAGAATTGAAGAAGCAATGTGCACCCGGCACACCGAAGCCGCCGGACGCGATGCTGCAACCGGGTTCGCTGGTCTTCACGCCGCCGGACAAGCCGGTCGACCTCGGTGATATCCGCGGATGGTGGACGTGGACGACCGGCGCGAGCTGGCAGCATCCCGAAGGACCAACAAGTTCGATCGAAGGCAAGGATCGACTGCCAGTGGTGCAGATCTCTTACGAGGACGCGGTCGCCTACTGCACATGGGCCGGGAAGCGATTGCCGACCGAAGCGGAGTGGGAGTTCGCCGCGCGCGGAGGTCTCGAGGGCAAGGTCAACGTGTGGGGCGACGAGCCGATCGATGCCAATCGCGCCAACATCTGGCAAGGCCACTTCCCCGACAGCAACACCAAGGAAGACGGTTTTCTGCGTTCCTCGCCGGTCAAGAGCTTTCCTGCGAACGGGTACGGGCTCTACGACATGGCGGGCAACGTGTGGGAATGGTGCAGCGATCTCTACCGACCCGACACCTACGCCCGTCAGATGCTGGAACTCGGCAAGGACGGCGTGGCGATGAATCCGACCGGTCCAAAGAAGAGCTTGGATCCGCGAAATCCCGACGCACCGGAGAGTCGGGTACATCGCGGCGGCTCGTTTCTCTGCAACGACAGCTACTGTGCCAGCTACCGACCGAGCGCCCGCATGGCCTGCCCCCCGGACACCGGTCTGCAGCACTTGGGATTCCGATGCGTTGCGACTCCGGCGATGCGCGAGAAGCAAGTGTCGGCGACGGCGACGGCAACGAGCCCGTAGGGCTGTCGCCAGCAATTCCAAGGCAGGAAAGATGGCGGTTCTGAATGACTGAATCCGTCCGACCCGACCTCACCGGCCCAGCGGCAGCCGCGCGGCCGGATTCGCCTTGAGCCACGCCGCGAACCTCGCACTCGATGTCCGTCAGGTGCGGTGGCGACATGACCACCTGGTCCGCTCCGTAAGTCGGCGACATCCTCCGGCTCGCCCAGTCGGTAGCTCGTACTTCGACCGCCGCTTGCATTCTGAACCAGGATGCCGCGCTCGGCCAGTTCGCGGATATCACGAAGCGCCGTATCGGTTGAGCACTTTGCCAGCTTTGCGTACTTCGAAGTCGAGAGGAAACCCTCGAATCCGTTCAGCATGCGATTGATGACGAGGCACTGCCGCGCGTTTACCGGCCGACGGTTGATGCGTTCCCAGCGCTTGGCCTTGTTGAGGACGGCACCAAGCGTCTGATCGGCGTTGCCGATCGCCCGATCGAGGCAGCCAAGGAACCACGCCAGCCAAGCCGTGATGTCCACGTCGCCGCGCTGCGAGGACTCGAGCTCGAGGTAGTACTTCTTTCGCTCCGCCTCGATCTGCGACGACATGCTGTAGAACCGATCCTTCGTTCCGTCGGCGCGGGCAAGAGCCATGTCGGCGATCGCACGGGCGATGCGCCCGTTGCCGTCTTCGAAGGGGTGGATCGTCACAAACCAGAAGTGCGCGATTCCCGCCTTGAGGACCGGGTCCGTCGTGGGCTCCGCATTGAACCAACTAAGGAACCGAGGCATCTCCGCTCCGAGTCGATCCGCGTCCGGTGCCTCGAAGTGCACCTTCTCCCGGCCGATCGGTCCGGAGACGACCTGCATCGCTCCCGATGCTCTCGTTCGCCAACCCCCAACCTTCATCCGTTTCATGCCGCTGCGGCCGGTCGGAAAGAGCGAGGCGTGCCAACCGAAAAGTCGCGTCTTGGTGAGCGGCTTCGCGAAATGCCTCGTTCCATCAAGCATCATCTCGACGACGCCTTCGACGTCACGGCCTGCCTTGGGCGATCCAGCTATGTCCAGACCGAGCCTTCGCGCGATCGAGGATCGCACCTCGGCGGGATTCAGCTTCTCGCCTTCGATGGCGGAGGACTTCACCACATCGCTCGTCAAGACGGCCAGGCTCGCTTCGGCCCGCAGCTCGAATCCCAGCGACTCCATCTTTCCAAGCAATCGGCCCTGCTTGTGCCGCACCGCCGCCAATGGACCGGCGATCACCTCACCGTCCCAGAGGAACTCCGGCCAGCCGGATTGTTCGTGGATGTAGATCCCTTTTTTTCGCCGCATGGGTTGCGGTGCTTGTATCCCCGCTTCGCCGCGAGGGCAAGCCATTTACCGCACTACGTGCGGTGAATAGGCGGCCGATTCGCCGCACCACCGAGTCCCGGGGACGTCGAATCCGGTCCCGTGCGGCTGCCGGACACGAATGCATCCAGCACCGGCTGCCGACAGCGGAGCCACCTCCTTCCTCCTACAACTCGACGAACCGTGGTGATCTCGCTCGTCTCTTGGGCAACTGGAGAGCGACCTCGGGCAACTCTGACATCAACGACGCTGGCTTGGTCGTCGCGCTCCTGCTTGATGCATGGGGACGGTGCGATTGAGCGACGCCTGCCATCGGCGCAGAACGGTGACGGGCCTGTCGCGTTACGGGGTTGATGTCGCTGGCGCGGTCACGGGCGCCGCTACTGGTTCTGGCGGCGACTTGACTGGCGGCGCATCCGGAACCGACTTCAACGCTTCGCCTTCGCCCACCGTGCGCAGCAGAAAATCTTCAAACTTGTGGTAGCGGCCGAGATTCTTCACATCGCCTCCCAAGCCGTGACCGCCGGTCGGATCGAGGAACAGCTCGACGTTTGTTTCCTTGTGGGCCTTGAGCAACTCACGGTAGACCCGAACGGTGTCTTGGTAGAGGACGTTGGAGTCTTCCATTCCGTGCACCAGAAGCAGTTTGCCCTTGAGGTTCTTTGCCAGGGGAAGGAGCGAGTACTTCTCAAGATCGGTCTTGCCTGGCTGATTCGCGCCGATCGTTCCGGTCGAGTACCACGCGTTGTAGTTCTGCCACTCGGTGGGCCCCGCCCCGGCGATGCCGGCGGCGAACACATCGGGTTCGGTGTACATCACCATCTGCGTCTGGAAGCCGCCGAAAGACCAGCCGTGCAGAGCCATGCGTTTCTCATCGACGCCGTAGTTCTTCACCAGCCACTTCGCGCCATCGACGAGATCTTCGGTCTGCGGCTTGCCGACCTGTTCGAAGTTGGCCTTCTCGAAAACCGCGCCGTAGCCCGACGCGCCGCGCGGATCGATGGTCACGGTGACGTAGCCATGTTTCTCCGCCATGTAGCGGGCGAAGAAATAGCTGGCGGGAGCGAAGGAGCCTCGTGACGCCATGTTCCGTTCACCGAGCGGGCCACCATAGACGTACACCAAGAGCGGTCGCTTGTCTGCCGCCGACCAATCCTTGGGCTTGAACATATGCCCGTGAATCGTCTGGCCGTGCCGATTCTCGTAGGTGAAGTACTCAGGGCTCACGCGGGTGAGCACATGGGCCTCGGCGGGATGCGAATCGGTGAGTGCGGTGGTGATCGTCTCTGCGGGCGATGCCGGATTCGGGGTGACCGACATCAACTCACTCGGCGCTCCGAAATCCGTTCGCAAGGCAAGCAATCGCGTGCCGTCGTCGCGCACCGCTACGCCGCTGTAGGAACCCTCCGCGTGCGTGAGCCGAGTCACTTCCTGCGTATCAAGGTTGATCTTGAACACATGATCCTGACACGGATCGCCTTGGGTCGACGTGAAGAAGAGATTCGTGTGATCGTGCGAAAGATGGAAGGGATAGACCTCAAACTGTCCTTGCGTCAACGGCGTGAGTTGCTCGTAGCGCGGATCCAGCAGGTCCAACTGGCGGAATCCCGAAAGCTCCGTGATGAAAACCAGTCGACGGCTATCGGGCAGGTACTGCGGGGCCACCATACCGGGTGTGTTGGGACCGCCGGCGTGGAGGAACTGATAGACGACCTTCGCGTTCTCGATCGTGAACTCGGGTTCCTTCTCGGGTTTCTTGACGTCGTCCTTCTTGACGTCGGCTTCCTTGCCCTCGTCCTTCTTGACGTTCGTATCGCTGACACTCTCCGCCGCCTTGGCCTTGTCGGCGCTCGAGCCGGTCGCGTTCTTCTTCGCGTCGACGAAACCCGCCTCCAGGATCTTCATCGTGTCGGTTTGTTGATCGAACGCAGCGAAGGCCACCCGCGAGGAGTCGGGCGACCACTCAGGAACGCGCATCACGTCACGAGGTCCGCTGATCTTGCGGGTGAAGACGCGCTCCAGCGTGCCCTCTTCGGTCTGGTGTCCCGCGAGGTCGTAGAGATAGACACTTGCGAAGGACTCGGGAATCGGATCGTCGGGAACCTGTCGAGCGACATCCTGAGCCTTGGCGAACCGATCGCGGTAGTTCACGATCGTCACCTGGCGGCCGCCCGCTGCAGCGCCGGGTCCTCCGCCGCCACGATTGGCGAGAAAGACCAATCGCTTCTGGTCCGGACTGATGCGGTATCCGACCATGCGCTCGCTGTCCTTGAGTTCCGGATCGAGTTGCACGATCTCGTGCTCGCCGAAGACCACCCGCAGGAGAGCGTTGTTGCGAAGGTATGTGTAACCCTTGCCATCGGGGAGGTACTGCACGTCGGCTTCGCGTTCGCGGGTCCGCGTCAAGCGCGTCAGATCGCCGCGGTAGGGAACGGCGGGCGCGGCTTCCTTGGCGTCTTTCTTGACATCCTTCTTGACATCCTCAGCCTTCGGGTCGGGCGTGTCGCTCGGCTTGTCTTGGGGCTTCACAACGGCGCTCGCGTCTGCGTCGCCCTCCTTCTTCTCCCCCGGTACTGCTTCCTTCTGTTCAGGCGTAGGCGGTTTCTCCGTCACAGTCGGCAGCGGCCGCGTGAACGGTGCGTCCCATGCCGCCGCATCGACGATCAGGCGATAGATGTCACCGTCGACGACCAGCAACATCTCGCTGCCGGTCGGCGACCATTCGAACGAAGCGACGCCTCCGTAGCGCGGGGCGAGGTCCTTCGGTGGTTTGCCGTCCTTCTCGTCGTTGATCTCCGCGTCCTCGCTCACGACGACATCGCCGAGCGTCAGCCGTTCGCCGATCGCTCCAACGACGCCGACCGGCACCCGGTCTTTGGAGTCCTTCGGAAGCGGATCCTTCGCGGGCGATCGCGTCAGACTGATCGCCATCGTTTGCGTCGGTTCGCTGAGCGTGATGGCTCCGCGCAACGCCCGATCGGCGAGGGTGAGTGTGAGCTCTCCCTTCACCTTCATCGTGGTCTCGTCGATCGTTGCCTTGAAGACTCCCGTTCCTTCATCGAAGGACCCTGCCGACAGCGGCAGGCGAACGAGTCCGACACGGACCGTGCCCGTGATCACGTTGGGCTTCGCTTCTGTGAGCGTCAGTGCGCTGGGGCCTGCGACGAGCGGTGTGCCATCACCGGTCGCTTCGCCCTTCCAGTCGCCGATCACCCAGCCGTCGGTCCAGCCCATGGCCTCGCGCTGTTCGTTCATCAACTGGGTGAGCGTGACTCCGGCCTTCTTGGCCTTGGCTTCGCGCTCGTCGCGCACCTTGCGGGCCTCCGCTTCGAAGGTCGCCATGCGACCGACGCTCGTGATGCGCCGGACTTGACCGCTGGTCGTGTCGTACAGATAGAGGTCACTTCCATGCCGACGCTCGGCCCACGGTTGGTAGAGGAACGCGGCGAATCGTCCGTCGCGGCTGAAGGACGCGGAGCGCGCGCTCGGTCCGAAAAAACTCTTCTCGGGAAAGAGCCGTTCAAGCGTGAGGACGTCGTCCTTCGGAGGAACCGCCGGGGCGGTCTCAGGGACTTTGCCGGCTGGCGGATCATCCGGCGCCGCCGAGGCGGTCACACCCAGCACAAGGGCTGCGACACCCACGAGAGCGACTCGGACAGCCACCCTGGCCACCGACTTCACGCCACGCCGCACACGATCCGTCGTCATCACCGCACGCTCCGATGTTTGAAGGATGCACAACTGCTCGATTCCATGCTATGCGATCGTCAGAGACTCGCTCCCAGCGTCCCCCCTCTCCCGTATCATCCGATACCCCCATGAATCCGCGCCGCAAGACCCGCCAAGTGACTGTTGGAGACGACCGCGTTGGCCGCATCGTGATCGGTGGCGACGCCCCGATTGCCGTCCAGACCATGACCGCGGGCTACACCTACGACGTCGATGCCTGCGTTGCGGAGATCAACCGCTACGTCGAGGCCGGAGTCGACATCGTGCGCGTCGCAGTGCCCGAGCGGAAGGACACCGAGGCCCTCAAGCTGATCATTCCGCAGGTCAAGGTTCCGATCGTCGCGGACGTCCACTTCCACTACAAGCGAGCGTTGGAAGCGATCGAAGCGGGTGTTCACAAGATCCGTCTCAACCCGGGCAACATCAACGACCGTGACCAGGTCAACGCGGTGATCGATGCCTGCAAGGAGCGAAAGATTCCGATCCGCGTTGGCGTGAACGAAGGATCGATCATCGAGCGGAAGGACAAGGAACGGCGGATGGAAGAGCTTGGCAAGTATTTCGCCGGGCACAAGTCCGGCCACTTGCTGGCGCTGATGATCACCAAGCTCGAAGAGTACATCGAGATCTTCGAGGCCAAGGATTTCCACGACGTGGTCATCAGCGCGAAGTCCATGGACGCGTCGCTGGTGATCGACATCTATACCGAGATCGCCAATCGCTTCGACTATCCGCTGCACCTGGGCGTCACCCACGCCGGACCGAAGTCGACGGGAACAATCCGCTCGATCGCCGCCCTCTCGACGCTGATCGCCAACGGCATCGGTGACACGGTCCGCATCAGCTACGCCAGCGATCACATCGACGAGGTGAAGGACGCTCTGGAGATGCTCTACTGCCTCGGGAAGAGGCAGCGGAAGGGCATCGATCTCATCGCCTGCCCGACCTGCGGTCGTATCCAGGTGGATCTCTTCACGCTGATTAAGGAAGTCGAGCGAAAGCTCGACAAGGAGATCACCCTGCCGCTCAAGGTCGCGGTCATGGGCTGCATCGTCAACGGCCCCGGCGAAGCGGAGGGGGCGGACGTCGCGGTCTTTGCGGGCGATCGACGCGGCATCATCTACGTGCAGGGTGAGCGGGTGGCCAATGTGCCCGAGGAAGAGATCCTCGACCGGCTGCTGCACGAGTGCCGCGAGTTTCAGGCCAAAGTGCAACGCGGCGAGGCCAAGCTCGGCGAGAAGGTGGTGGACATCGTGCCGCCGGATCCGATCGGCGAGCTCGGTTCCGGTGCCGCCAAGATCCAGGCCGGGCTCGTCGAGAAGGTGACCATCGGCGGCCGCTGACTCGCCCAGCCGCTGAAGCGAACCCACAGACGCCAAGC
>JBBQCR010000123.1:0-9105 GCA_038318935.1 Phycisphaerales bacterium | reverse complement strand
CGCCGGAGATTCCGTGCCCGCGGACACTGCGGCCGACGCCGCCGCACCCACGGCCGCGCCCTTGGCGGCCCCGGCGGCGGCGCCCAGCGCACAACCGACAAAGTGACCATCAGCTTTCGGCGGAGCCCTTCGGACGCAGCTCCTCGCTGCCGATGCGGCGCGGCTCAACGTCGATCAGCGGCGGAGCCTCGATCGCGCCCTTCGTCGTCGCGTGCAACTCGCGCATGGTGCGCGCCGCGGGCAGAACTCGCGACTCCATCGAGCCGATCGCGCTGTTGAAGTGCTTCGTGGTGTTGGCGACGGCTTCACCGAGTTTGGTCATGTGACCGGCGAACACCGCGAGTCGGTCGTAGAGATCGGCGCCCGCATCAGAGATCGCACGGGCGTTCTCCGCGAGCCGCTCCTGTCGCCAGAAGAGACTCACCGTCTGGAGCAGTCCGAGGAAGATTCCGCTTGAGGCGAGGATCACCTTGCTGCGGAGCGCGTACTCCTGCAGCTCTGGTCGGGCGCCGAGTGCCGCAGCAAGCGCCGACTCGACCGGCACGAACATCACCACGTAGGACGGCGTGTGGGCGAACTGGTCCCAGTACTGCTTCGCGCTCAGCGCATCAACGTGGCCCTTCACTGCGTTCGCGTGCTCGCGCATGAGCCCGTCGCGGTCGCTCGTCGCTTCGAGCGCTCGGAGGTACGCATCAAGCGGCACCTTGGCGTCGACAACCACGCATCCGCCGCCCGGTAGTCGAACGACCATGTCGGGACGGAAGTTGGCGTCGACGCCCTTCACGTGCACCTGGGTCTCGAAGTCAACATGCTCGTGCATGCCCGCCATCTCGACGAGATTGCGAAGCGCCACTTCTCCCCAGCGTCCACGGGCGTCGCTTCGCTGCAGAGCGTTGGTGAGCTTGCCCGCTTCGGTGCGGATCGCGTCGGTGGCCGTGAGCATTCCCTTGATCTGCGTTTCAAGCGACGAATAGGCGGCGACCCGACGCTGTTCGAGTTCGCCAATCGACTGCTGTTGCCGCTCAAGCAGCTCGCGCATCGGCTTCAGCGAAGCGTCGATCGCTTGCCGACGCTGCTCGAGCTCCGCCGATGCGACCCGCTGTTGCCCCGCAAGCGTCTGGGTGGCGCTCTCGATGAACTGCTTCTGCGTCTGTTGCAGCGCTTCGGCACCGATCGAACGGAACTCGTGGGTGAGCTGCGCCCGGGCGTCTTCGAACTGCTTCCGCTGCTCGAGGAGATTCCGCCGCTCTCCTTCCAACTCGGCCTGAAGCCGGGCGACGCCGGATTCGGCCACCTGTCGGGCGGAGCGTTCTTCGGCGATGGAAGCGACGACCTCGTCGCGGGCGCAGGTGACCTCGTCCAGTCGGGCGCCGGCTTCGGCCGCCCGCGTCTGGGCGACCCGGATCGCTTCGCTGCCACGCCCCGCTGCGCGGACGGTGGCAGCGAGCCAAGCGACCACGGCACCGATTGCAGCGCCGAGGATCAGCCAAAGAGCGTCTGTCATCGCCTCAGTGTACGGATCCGGTGCGAAACGCCTGAATTCGCAGACAATCCATACGGGGTCGTGGACGACTCCCTGCTTGCAGTCATGGGAGGGCACGTGAGCGACGACGGCTCCGATTTCGAGGCCCACACCACGGGCGATCCGCATGCGTTTGGTCGACTCTACGACCGGCACGCATCGGTGGTCCTCGCGCTGTGTCGCACCCTGATTCCCGGACGGTCGCTTGCGGATTCAGAAGACGCCACACAGGAGGTCTTCATCCGTGCCCACCGAATGCTCGACCGTCTCACCGATCCACGCGGCTTCCGTCCTTGGCTCTACCAGATCGCCCGACTCGTCTGCTCGGAGCGCCGTCGATCGACAGCGCGACGTCACAAGCACGAGGACCACGCCATGAGCCTCGCCCAGGAACGTGAGCGACTGACGCCGACCGCCCACGGCGCCGATGTCGTCGCCAAGCGCGAATCGCTCGAACGCCTCACCATCGCGATGCGCTCGCTCCCCGATCCGGAGCGCTTGGCAATCCATCTCTACTACCTCGATCCCGATCCCGTTGCAGCAGCCGAATCCAGTCTGGGGCTCTCTCGCTCCGGTTTCTACAAGCTGCTGACCCGCGCCCGTGAACACCTCGCCACTCTCTTGGGAGAGGAGGCCCGCCGATGAACGATCCGACGAACCGCCTGACCAATTACTTCCGCCTGCTGCACTCCGACGACGCGGGACCGCCACCCAAGGACGAACTCGATGGACTTCTGCGGGACTGGCACCAGGAGCATGCGGATCTCGCGCGGGCCCAGCGAGCCACGATTCTTGCCGCGGTCGCTCGCGACGCCGATTCGTCGCGGTACTCCGCGGGCTCGGTAATCGGCCGCATCGGTCGCACACTCACCAGCCGCGTCGCTCGGGCCGCGGCGGCAATCGTGCTTGTCGCGACGCTCGCGACGATTGTTCTCATGCCGACGCGCAACGCCGCCGTCGCCGACCTCATCAACGTCGCCGAAGGCGGCGAGCTGACCGCGTTCAGCGCCGACGGCGATCGGCTCGGTCCCTGTCCGTTGCAGCACACCGATGTGAGCGCCGAAGTCACCGGTCCGGTTTCGCGCGTCACCGTAAAGCAGCACTACGCGAATCCCTATCCGCAGAAGATAGAGGCGAACTACACCTTCCCGCTCTCGCATCGTTCCGCGGTCGACTCGATGCGCATCACCGTGAAGAGTCCCGACGGGCGCGAGCGCGTGGTCGAAGCCGAGGTCAAGGAACGGGAGCTCGCACGTCAGATCTACGAATCCGCCAAGCGATCGGGGTACGTCGCGAGTCTGCTCGAGCAGGAGCGCCCGAATATCTTCACCCAGTCGGTAGCGAACATCGAACCGGGCGCAAGCGTGACGGTCGAGATCAGCTATCTCGAGTTCCTCTCCCGCAAGGACGGTGTGTATTCGTTCGATTTCCCGATGGTCGTCGCCCCGCGGTACATCCCCGGAGCGCCGACACTCTCGCCCGATCAGTTGCCGGAAGGTCTTGAATCCCGTGCAGGCATCATTCTCCTGGGTCCGGCGGAAGTGACCGTCACCTCCGTCGACGCGACGTTGCCGGGGTCCGCACTGCAGTCGATGCTCACCGACGCCCGTCCGATTCGTACGCCATCGCCGCAGTGGATGGAGCGCCCGGCAGCCGATCTCGGACAGCCGGTTGATTTCGTGGTGACCTACAGCACCGGCTCGAAGGAGCAGGGTCAGTACTTTGATCGTTCCGGCGTCGGCCAGCTCAACGGCCGCTGGTTCCATGTGAACGCCAGACGCAGCGGCGCCGGCTTCGCAGCCGACACCGCGCTTGTCCCTGACGCGAGTCGCATCACACCCATGCCCACGAAGCCGACGGAGCGCGCCGGTCACGACGTGTCGATGCGGGTCACGATCGATAGCGGAGGTCCTGCGATCCGCGCGGTCAAGAGCGAACTCCACGACATCACCGAGTCCGATGGTCCGCGCCCGGGTTCGAAGGTGATCGAGCTGAAGTCGAAGTCGACCATCCCCAACCGCGACTTCATCCTGTCGTGGCAGACCGACGGCGACGCGATCGGTGAAGGTGTCCTCACGCACATGCGCGAGAGCGGTGACTCGACTAGCGGCGGCTACTTCGCCATCCTGCTCGATCCTCCCGCACGACCGAAAGCTCAGGACATTCCCTCGCGCGAACTCATCTTCGTGCTCGACACTTCCGGTTCGATGAGCGGCTTCCCCATCGAAAAGGCCAAGGAAGTGATGTCGAAGGCAGTCGCCGCGATGCGTCCAGCGGACACGTTCAACGTGATCACCTTCGCTGGCGATACGCATGTGCTCTGGCCAGAACCCCGCATCGCCAGCGAGGAGAATCGTCGCGCGGCGACCGATTTCGTCGAAGGTCAGCGCGGCGGCGGCGGAACCGAAATGCTGAAGGCCATCGAGACCGCGCTACGGCCGTCAAAGCAGCGCGAGTGGATGAAAATCAAGCAGCTTGTCGAGCTGCCGGCCGATGGCCGGATGGTCCAGGTCGAAGCTCCCATGAAGGATCTCGACGGCGCTACGAACACCATCGCCTTGGGCAACGGCAAGTCGGTGCGCGTGACGTTCGGCGTTTCGCTTCCATCGCACGCATCTAGCGACGAGGCGATCCGCATGACCGGTCGATGGATGACGCAGCAGGGTGATCGCGTCCTTGTGGTCGACGGCGCGATGTTTGCCCGCAACGATGTCGCTCCCAACCGTATGGTCTTCTTTCTCACCGATGGCCGCGTCGGCAACGAGGGCGGCATCCTGCAACTGGTGCGCGACTTCGCCAAGACGACGCGGGTCTTCTCCTTCGGGATCGGCAACAGCGTGAACCGCTCGCTGCTCGACGGTGCTGCACGCGAAGGACGCGGCGCGGCGGAGTTCGTCACCCTTGCCTCGAGCGCCGACGACGCGGTCGCGCGCCTCACGCGTCGCATCCAATCACCGGTGCTCGTAGACATCGAAGCGAGCTTCAGCGGAGTCGAAGTGTTCGATCTTCTGCCGACCGTGGACCGGATTCCCGATCTCTACGACGAGGAACCGCTCGTTCTTCTGGGCCGTTACACGAAGCCAGGGCAAGGCACGGTGACAGTGCGCGGTCGCAACGGCGCAGGGCCGTGGGAACGGACGCTCACTTTGGATCTCACCGGGAAGAGCTCCGACAAGAGCGCGATCGCGACGCTGTGGGCGCGAGCGAAAGTCGATCAACTCACCGCGCCGGTCGCTGCCGCGATCGAAGCGGGGCAGCCGCCGGCCGACGTGAAGCGGGCCGTGGTTTCGCTTGGTGAGGGATACAAGATCATGACCCCCTTCACCAGCTTCGTTGCCGTCGAGAAGAGCCGTGTGACGGTCGGTGGCGCTCCGATGCTGGTGCAGATTCCGATTGAGTTGCCCGAAGGGACGTCGTGGAAGGGCTTCTTCGGCGAAGGCGTGTCGCCGGCGCAGTGGGTTGCCGATGGATTGCAGGACGAGAACACCACCCGTCGAAGCGAATTGATCAAGAGATTGCGTTCAGACGCGACGTTGCAATGGCGAGAGTCGGAGGGAGAGGCCGGCGGAGTCCGATCCGAAGCGGAGACATCGCTCTGGTTCTTCGACAAGGAGGATGCTCTCAGTGCGGGCATTCACCGCGATGCGCTGAGCGACCTCCCGAGCGATCAGATGCAGCTCGATGTGAGAAGGCGCCTGTCGATCGTCTCACCCGCTTCCCCATCAGCGCCAGCCCTCCCGATGCTCGGCGATATTCCCGTGCTCGACAACCGCTTCGGCATCCCGACTGACGGCGCCGCAGGTAGCGGCATGGGTGGCGGAGGCGTTTCGGCGCCGTTCGTTGGGCATGTTCATTCATCGACGACTGCAGGAAACCCTGCGTCGCCAGCATCCGCGGCCGCGCCAAGCGTCGGGCTGCCCATGCCCGGCAAACGTCCACCGACGTACGGCAAGCGAGCACCTGGGCCGGGCACTCCTGATCCGCGACCCGCCGGAAGCGAAGCGGCAGGTGAGTCGCCGGTTGCTGCGCCCGCGCCGCGATCGTTGGCACCTGAAGGCGGGAGCAAGAGCGGCGAGGAGCGAACGCGCGGCACAGAAAAGCAGATCGCACCGCCGCCTCATGAGGCAAAACCTGGGTCGATCGCACCGAGTGCATCGGACGGCCCGCAGCCGCGCAACGAAACACTGAGCAAGAAGGATGCATCGCCACCCGTCGGCGATGCCGCTGGCGGAACGAATGCTCCCGGCGACAAAGAGAAGTCCGAGACTGTCAAGGGATTGGACGCCGTCGAGAAGGACGCTCCGCCGACGCAAGGCGCGGTCACGGACAAGCAGCCGCGTGCGATGCCACTCACTCCTGCGGATCGTGATCGTCTCGCGCGGCGCGTCGATCGTTCGCTACTGGTCGTGGCGCTCGCCGCGGAGATCGACTCAGCGACGGCGCTCGAACTTGCAAAGACCATGCGTCCGGCGATCGTCATTGATTCCGAGGGACTGACGCAGGTGACCTCGCTGGTGAAGTCCGCAGACGAGAAGGAGTTTCTGTCGGTGCTGGCGACGCTGAAGGATGCCGGCGTTCGCATTGACGCCAGTGACCCATCGACGAGGCTGGTCGTCATGCGGCTTGGCCTGCGCGATGTTCTCCGCATCGCGCTCCTCGATGCGATACGGCGCGTCGAGCCGTTCAGGGCAACCGCACCGCAATCCGGTCACTGACGGACAGAGCCCTCTTCTGTCGCCGACAACCCACGTCCAGCGGGCCGATCTGCGGAGACTCGGCCCGATTTTCATTGTCCGTTGTTGACTTCTCCCTTCGCTATCCGATGGTTGATGCATCATGAGCGTGTTCGGACCGACTCCCATCGACCCTCGATCAGCCCAAGCCGCCCTAGCGGGTCAGCAGGCAATGAAGTCGATCGAGCGTCCCAAGCCCGCCAACGCGGCGAGTCAGCGCATGAAGGACGCCCGTGAGCATCGCGTCGCCGGTACTGAGAGCGACACCGCGGTGCGACGAACCATGGACGAACACGCCGACTCGGATTCCGACGCGAAGCGCGATCGTCGCGACGGCAAGCGCGATCGGTTCAAACGCGACGAATCGGCGGCGGCGAGCAATACTCCGCCAGTCGCGGACTCGAAGGGGTCGCGCGATCCTGATCATGTTGATCATGTCGATCCTATTGATCATGTCGACCTGCGCGCCTGAGCGTCTTCGTCACGTTAGCGGTCGCACGCCGAGCGTCTCGTAGATCTGTCGCGTCGCATCGCTCTTATTCAGCGTGTAGAAGTGCAGTCCGCGCGCGCCGCGATCGAGCAGGTCCCGGCATTGTTCCGTCGCCCAGTGCAGTCCGACTCGCGCAACCGCGGCGGGGTCGTCTTGGCATCGATAGATCGACTTCAGGAGCGACGCCGGGAAGTTCGCTCCTGCAGCCAGATCGGCCATGCGCTTCAGACCGTCCACGCTGGTGACCGGCATGATGCCGGCGATGATCGGCACGTTGATCCCGCGCAGCTTGCAGCGCTCCTGGAAGTCGAAGAACGCCCGGTTGTCGAAGAAAAGCTGCGTGACGATGTAGTCGGCGCCGGCGTCGACTTTGGCCTTGAGATGGTCGAGCTGCACCAAAGTGTTCGGCGTCTGCGGATGCCCTTCGGCGAAGCCGGCGACACCGATGCCGAAGCCGCGGCGATCGGGGTGGTGTCCGGCATCGTTGAACCGCCTCACGGCCTTGACCAAGTCGGCGGCGTAGCGGAAGTCGCCTTGCTCGAAGATATTCGCGTCCGCGCCGCGCGGTGGATCGCCGCGCAGGGCCAATACGTTGGAGACGCCGACCGACGCGTATCGTCCGAGGATCTCGTCGACTTCGGCGGCGTGGTGTCCAACGCACGTCAGATGCGGAATCGGATCGAGCGACGTGGAAGTCTTGAGCTTGGCGACGAGATCGTGCGTGCGGGTCCGCGTGGAACCGCCGGCGCCGTAGGTGACCGAGACGAAGCTGGGTGCAAGTCGCTCGAAATCGGCGATCGTGCCGAACAGCGCGTCCCATCCGACATCGCTCTTGGGCGGGAAGAACTCAAACGAGAAGGTCGTGCTGTCTCTCGCGAAGACGTCACCGATGTGCATTGGAGGCATCCTATCGGTGAATGCTCGCCCTGCGATCGGCGAGTGCCAGCGATAGACTGCACGCATGACCTTCCGCGGGAAGATCCCCGAGCCGACGGTGCGAAGGCTGAGCCTCTATCTCCGTGAACTGCGGACGCGAGAGGACGGCGGGGAGGCGACCATCTCGTCGAAACAGCTCGGCGGCGCCCTAGGTTTCACGGACGCTCAAGTCCGCAAGGACCTCGCGTTGTTCGGTCAGTTCGGCCATCCGGGCGTCGGCTATCGGATTGATGAACTCACCGAGCGGCTCCGAAAGATTCTCGGCAAGGACCGCCAGTGGAATGCCTGTATCGTCGGGGCCGGCAACATCGGTCGTGCCCTGATGCCGTACGGGCGTTTCCGACGCGAGGGCTTCGATATCGTGGCCATCTTCGACCGTGATCCGCACGTGGTCGGTACGAATGTGGGCGAGCACAAGGTACGGCCGCTGGACGACCTTCGCGCCTTGGTGCGCGAGCGCGGCATTCGGATTGGCATCATCGCGGTGCCCGGCGAGGCAGCGCAGGCGACCGCTGATCGCCTCGTTCAGGCGGGAGTCATCGGCATCCTGAATTTCGCGCCGAGGCGTCTTGAGCTTGGCGAACGGGTCAACGTGGTCAACGTCGACTTCACGGTCGCCCTTGAACAACTCGCGTTTCAGATTTCACTGGGCTTGAAGGTCGGTCATGAAGGGATCGTTTGATGAAGCGAGTCGCTGGTTTGTGGACGGTTGGACTTGGGGCGATGCTGCTCGTCGGATGCTCCGGCATTCGCGTGCTGGCTCCCAGCGAGAGCGACGATGACCGTGAGCGCATTCGTGCACTCACGGCTGAAGTCACGTCGCTCGAGGCCCAGAACGCGGAACTCAAGTCGGCCCTCACGCAGGTTGCAGATTCGCGTCCGACGCCCAGCCCCGAAGTGCTGGAGAACGCCCCCATCGCGGTGCGGCTCGCGGTCGCTCCGGGATCGCTCCTTGAGCGCGTGCCGGACGATCCCTCCAAGGCGACATTGACCCTGCACATCTCGCCGCTCGATAGTCGTGATCGATTTGTGCAGGTCACCGGTTGGTTGGACGTCTCGATCACGTCGCTTGCGACAAAGGGCAACGCACCGCGATCGCTTTGTCGCGTTGAACTCGGCCCTGCGGCGCTCCGCGACGCACTGCGCTCCGGGCTCTTCGGGAATCATTACGCGGTCACCTGCACCCTCGACCTCGCGGCAGCCGGCGACGCCCTCTCGGCGGCGGCCCAGATCACTTTCCGAGACGGCTTCAGCGGAGTACAACTGTCGGCTCCGGTCGCGTTCCCTCTCACGACCGACAACACGCTGAGGTAGGATCCCAATCCACATGCGCCGCGCTTGGCCCATCCTTCGTCGAACGCCAATTCGAACACCCATTCGCATCCTGTTGCTCATCGGCATCGGCGCCGGCTGCACCGGCTGCA
>JBBQCR010000122.1:0-9118 GCA_038318935.1 Phycisphaerales bacterium | reverse complement strand
GTTCGAATCCCTTTGCCCGCTATGATCCGTGTCGATGTGGCAGCGTGAGACGGAGAGGCGGATCGCCTTCCGATTCGCTGCGCCGGGCGGCCAGCCTGCTTGCCGAGGCGCCGGAGAATGATGACTGTCCTTCTGGTCCGTCCCCAAGGGTCAACGCATGCGCGCCGCCGCCAAGTTCGCACTGTGGATGCTCCTCATCGGATTCGTCGTGAACGTCATCGTGACGGTGGTGCTCACGGCGACGATAGACAAGATGCTGCGGCCCGAGAGTGGCATGAGCATGCACGACGACGTGCACTGGTCCGTCGGTGTCACTCCGTACGTCGGCACCGACGTCGTCGAATGGCAGGAGAATGCCCAGAGCAGGGGCATGTCCGCCGATCCCGCGAAAATGGTCCCGGCATGGGTGGAGCGCCCCGCACCGACAAAGAGCGAGTTCGGCGACCGGAAGCTGCACGGGTTGAAATTCCGCGCGACGGGATTTCCCTGGCGCTCGTCGTGGTGCCAGATTCGCGAGTGGACCTTGGATAAGGACGACTCGCACTTGGAGACCGGTGTGCAGGGCGGCGCGGTGCTGCCGTTTCCGAACTGGACGAGCTACATCCGGGGTTGGTCGGAGCCGCGCGTCCTGCCGCTTCGTCCAATCTGGTCCGGGCTCGTGCTGAACACGCTCGCGTACGCGATCCTCGCCGCGGCGCTTGTCTCATGGATCGTGTCGCTACGACGCCTGCGTCCGTTCACGCGCGGCGCGTGCCCACGCTGCCGCACGCCAATGCTCGGCGACTACACGAGCACATGTCCGACGTGCTCGTGGACGTTCGGTACGCCGCGGCGCTCGCTGTCACTCGGTCGTGCGATCAAGTTTGCGCTCACGGCGCTCGCGATAGGCTTTGTTTTCAACGCCGTCGTCTCGCTCGTCCTCTGCGCCACGGTCAACGTCATCACGGGCCCGGCAAACAACACTTCCGAGCAGGATGGCATCTTGTGGAGAGTCGGCGACTATCCATACTTCGGCAGCAATTGCTACGAGTGGCGGGCGAGCCGAGGCGGCGACCGGCCGTATGGAACGCCGGCGTGGCTGCTGCCGTCGTGGATCACGCGCCCCCCGCCGACGAAGCTCGACCTCGAAGGCCTTGAGGAGCGTCAGGTCTATTACCTTTCCACCGGACTACCGTGGCGCTCGTCGTGGTGCGAGGTGAGTGATACGACGCTCGACACCGCGCAGGCGAGAGTGTCGAGCGGTCCGCGCGGTGGCATTGAGCTGCCGATGACGTACTGGCGCAACAACTGGTACCAGCTTCAGGCCCACGTCGTGCCGCTGCGGCCGCTGTGGGACGGGCTCGCCCTCAACATGAGCTTCTACGCGCTGATCGCTGCGTGCGTCGTGAGTTTCGTCGCCGCGCGGCGGCGCCTGCGACGCTTCCGGCGCGGGAAGTGTCCCTGCTGCGGCTACGAGATGCATTGCGACTACTCGAATGCATGTCCCGAGTGCGGGTGGAAAATTTCTAGTGCATAGCTGAGGCAGAGCTGCGGCAGTACTCTCGCCCTGCGCTTCGCGATCTGTGCTCCCCAGCGGCGAAGCTGCTTTTCGGCAGTCCTCTACTAGACACACACGTACGGACGAGCACGGTGCACAGCGGGGGACAGCACGACGAGACGCCGCTCTCGCGAATGCACCTAGGCACTCGCCGCCTGCTCGGCACGCCGTCCCATTCTCGGTTCCGTGCCATCGGCGTCGAATCCCTCCGCCGAAGGCCCTACGCAGCCTCAAGCGTCAGACCGCGCATGGCGCCAAGCTGGGCGCCGCGAAGATTGCAGACGAGGCCCTCTTTCCAAGCCGGGTACGTGTGTGTCCTCTATGACGCCCATTGGGGTAGCGCCGCCCTGCTCACACGCGGTAGTCGTACAGATACGTTGTCCGTGAGGCCTTCACCTTGTCTGCATGCGTGCCGCGTGCAGCACAGCTCGGAACCGTTCGTCGGATGAAGCAGGGCCGAATGCTGAGGCGCGCAGTCGTGGTATTCTGGGCAACGCAGATGAGCCTCCTCGAACGCATCTCGATCGATCCAGCGGTTCGCTTCGGCAAGCCGTGCGTGCGCGGCACTCGCCTCACCGTGGGCGAGGTGCTCGGCTTCCTCGCCAGCGGTATGCTCGAGACGGAGTTGCTCGATTCGTTCCCGCAACTCGTCCACAACGACGTGCTCGCATGCCTCGCGTTTGCCGCCGAACGCGAACGTCGAATCATCATCGACCCGGCCGCGTAATCCCGCATGCGGCTCCTCCTTGACGAGAACCTTTCGGAGTCGCTGCTCCGCCGCCTTGCCGACGCCTTTCCAGAGTCGGCGCATGTCCGGGCAGCGCTTGGCGACGGCGCCGCCGACGAACGGGTGTGGCAGTTCGCGCGCGATCGCGGGTTTATCCTCGTCACGCTCGACGAAGACTTCGAAAGGCTCAGCATTGCTCGCGGGGCACCTCCGAAGGTCGTGTGGCTGGGCCTCCACAACGCTGGCAACGCGGAGATCGCGGCCCTGCTCCAGAACCGCGCGGAGTCGATCGCCCGCTTCGTGGCCGATCCGGACGCGGCGTTCCTTGCGTTGCGAGGCAAAGCGTAGTATCCCCGGCTAACAGTTCGCTAGTGCTGCCGCGCGGTCTGCGCAGTTACGTTTGTCGCGAGGCTATTGGCCACGACTGCACGCAGGCAGCGTAGAGCACAGCTCGTAACCGCTCGATTGCCCCGAGGTGGGAATGAAATTGATCCTCATGGCCGAATATGGACGGAACGGGCGTGTTGTTCGAACCGCTCACTCGCGCCCTTCCCTCCTCCCTTCCCGTCAGAGTTTGTCCTACCCAGCGGATCGCGCTCTCATCTATCAGCCTGTGGCTGCTATGACGGACACGACCGCACGATGCGTCGAGCGCGCACCCGACCGTTTTGCTGAGAACACGAGTTCGGACAGCGAATCGAACCGCGATCGATCTGCAGCGCAACGGTCCACTGTCCTGTCAGCCCGTCCACGCACCCAAGACAATCGCAAGGTCGGAGGCATTGACAACACCATCGCCATTCAGGTCCGCAAGACAGACATCGCACAGGCCGCAGGTACCCCATCCTCCGAGCACCACGGCGAGATCCAGTGCATTGATCGAGCCATCGCCATTGATATCGCCGGCTGCCCCTGAGCCGCCATCGGGACCGGTGAGCCGAACGTTGTCGAAGTCTGCTTGCGGGCCAGCGACGAGGGACAGTTGAATCTCTAGCGGCAAGCCCAACGCCGGATGCCCGCGCGGCGCGGTGAAGGTCAGCGTCGACGTCGCGAAAGCCCCTTGGGGGGGACTGACGCTGTTGAGATCCTCGGCGAGGACGATGCCGCCGGCAAGAAGTCGGATTCGGTAGCTGATCATCGGGAATCCGTCGGAGCGGCGACCAACATCCACCAAGAGCGAGTAGGGCTCTCCCGCCTGAAGCGTCGCCGTCAGGACTTGCGACAGAGGCGCGCCGACGCTGTTGACGAAGCCGACTTGATCACCGTCGGGAACGCCCGATGGGAATCCGTTCAGCGGGGCGCACGTCGAACCGAGGCCCGGGTTCCACACACCAAACGTACCGCTCGCACACCAGCCCGTGATCTGGTTGTTCCATTGGCAGGTGCTCAGATTGGGGATTTCAAAGCTGGGATTTCCCACGGGAATCTCGCCAGCGAACGCCGAGGTAGTAAAGGCGAGGCCCACGATTTGTATGACGCGAGAACGCGTCGGCGATGATGAAGGAAGCATGATCGAGCCTCGAGGAAGTGGCGGGAAGAACGGGGTGAGTCCCAATCCAAGGCGCGTTCCGTCGGGCTGAGCTCCGAGGAGATTCACTCGAATCGGAATTCATGATCCTGCCGCCATTCCGCACCGCCCAGAATCAGCGAACACGGATACCACTTCCACCGCGGAGGCTCGCCAAGCTCAAACGCTCCCGTACGACCAGCCTGTGGCGTGAGCGCCAATCATCGCAGTTCCCCGGACCACGAGTCGATCCGATACGCCTTGGCTGTCCAGAAGATCATCAACGCCATACAGATGCCAAAGCCGACGTGGGCCTCGAAGAACGCGGTGATGCACGCCACGACATACATGAAGATGCCGAAGCTGAGATCGCGATTGACGATTTGGATGCGGGCCTGCGGCAAGCGCCGGCTCAGGACACACGCGCCAGTCGTCGCCGAATGCCACAGCAATCGGTAGTTGACGGCGATCAGCACGAAGTATCCCGCGTAGATCGCCGCCGCAACGTTCTCAGCGGGCGTCATGAAGTATCGCGACATCAATCCCGTTGGAAACGGAACCGCCGAGACCGTGAGCATCAGGAAGCCGTTCGCGAAGAGAAAGCTCGGATCGCTCTTTCGGATCAGTTTAAAAAGCGAGTGATGATTCACCCACATGATCAGGATCGAGAGAAACGACAGCAGGAACGCCATGTAGCCCGGCCAGTTCTCACCAAGCGCACGCAGCAGCGATCGTCCGTCTGCCTCGTCGCCGAGCTGTGGGACCTTGAGTTCGAACGCCAGCAAGGTGATCGCGATGGCGAATACGCCATCGCTGAACGCTTCGACCCGAGTCGTGTCGCGAACGTCTTCGTCGATCGCGTCGCGGAACTCCGCTTCGCTCCCTTCACGATTGTTCCGGTCGACGTCTTTCATTCAGCGGATCATCGCTCGTCCTCGCGGGGCATGCTCGCATTCGCTACGCTTTCAGCATGTCGCACGATGAATTGGTCCATCTTGCCGACCGGGAGGGCGTATCGACGCTGACGCTTTCACGGCCGGATCATCGGAACGCACTTTCGCTTCCGCTGATCCGGGCGATGGGCGACGCGGTGCGGCGCGTCGCCGGTGATACCGCAGCCCGTGTGCTCGTCGTGGCCGGTGCGGGCAAGTCGTTCTGCGCCGGAATGGACCTGAAAGCCGTCGCCGACGATCCGGTCGCGATGGGCGAGATGCTGCGCGAACTGAGCCGCGTTTCCCGGGCGATCCGTCGCCTTGCGATTCCGACCATCGCCCGTGTGCAGGGAGCGGCGATCGGTGGCGGTTGCGGCCTCATGGTCGTCTGCGATTTCGCGGTGACCCATCCCGAGGCGAAGCTGGGCTATCCGGAGGTCGACCTTGGAGTCTGTCCCGCTGTTGTCGCGCCGTGGCTCATCAAACGAATCGGCGCGGGCAGAGCTCGCGCGATGCTCCTCGCCGGTGGCACGATGTCCGGTGCGGAAGGATTCGATGCAGGCCTCGCGACACACCTGTGTCCGCTCGATCAACTCGATGCCACTGTCGGATCGCTCGCAACACGACTGGTCAGCGGCGGTCCGAATGCGCTTGCCGCCACCAAGCGATGGCTGAACGAACTCGATGGCAGCAACGAAGACGCGGTGCTGGAGAAGGCTGCGGACATCAGCGCCGCGATCATTGCTGGTGACGAGGCGCAAGTGCGTCTGAAGGCGATTTTCGCCCGCGGATAGACGACGACGGCAAGCGTGCTTCGAGCGTCAACACTCAAAACGCAAAGATCGCGTTCAGGATCTTTGCAGCGATTCCCAGTTCGCTCGCGTCCTTGAGCTGGCCCTTCGTGACCTTCTCGATGGCCGCGTTCGCCAGCCGATTGCTTTGCACCATGTTGGTGGAGTCGATGTCCTCAGGCCGGCACCTGCCAGAGAGTCGGATCGTCTGCTCTTCGGAATCGAGCTTGATCTGCTTGTAGGCTTCGAGCACCACCGTTCCGTTGGGCAGCACGTCGATGATCTCCGCGGTAATCTTGGCCGTGAAGTCGTCCAACCGACCAAGATTGTTCTTGGAGTCGAGCTTCTTCTGACCGCCGAGGTTGAACTGCGGCAGATCGCTGGCGTTGAGTTGGATGCCCGCGTCGCTCCAGTTGCTCACGTCCATGTTGATGAACTGCGAGATGCCGAAGTCGAGGTCGTACTTCTTGTCGGTCTTGATGTTGGCGGTCGACTTCGTCCGACTGGTTTCGCTTACCGCGATAGTGATGAGGTCGTGCACCTTGAAGGCCCGCGGCTCGGGATCGGAAACGGCGGTCAACGCACCTTGTGCCGCCTGGCCTTTCGCGCCGTTGATCCCCGGCGCGTTGACCCGCGACTCGAGAGCGACCACCGAAAGCGGTCGCGTCGGAACCGCCGTCGCGAAGCGCGCTGCTTCGTCCATTTCCCGCTTCGTCAACGGCTTGCGCGGGGCGCTTGCCGCAGGACCTGCGGGTCGCGCGACCGGCGCTGCGCTCGGACCGGGCTGCGGATTGGAGACCGGTTGCACCGAGCGCGAATCCTGAGCCGTCACCGTGCTGGTCAGGACGAGCGTTGGCAAAAGGAAGAGCGTCGTTCGTCGCATGCGATGTCCCTTGGTTCGATGAGTATCCGAGATCAGGTGCCGCCGCGGATCACGGCGCGGCCGGGTCCGACGACCTCGGCCGAGAACGGCTTGCGGTCCTTGCGGTCCTTGCGATCCGTGGCGAAGAACCGGATGGCGTCACCGAGCCCGCCATCCTCGTCGGCGATCGCCGTGACTTCGATGGCGACCGAGCCCATTTCGCGGCGCACGATGACCTTGTCGTTCTTCTTGATCTGGACCGGCTTACGGACCGACACGTGCGTGATGCGCTCACCCTTGGCGATCGACGCAACGCTCATCGCCGACTGCACCATGCCGATGTCCGGGAGCTTCGCGAACTCACTCGGCGTCACCCACGCCTCGGCGACGTCGATGAGTCCGCCATCGATCGTGCTGTTGCGGCGAATGGCGGCCTTCGCGGTTGCGACTTGTGCCTTGAGGGTGGCGCGCACGATGATGTCGGTGCGACTGACGACGATGTCGCCTTCGCGAGCGACGATGCGGGCTCGCACGATGTCGGTGCTGAGCGCGGTGAGAGGCACGATCTCGTAACGTCGCGAACGGTCGTTGTCATCGAGAACTGATGCGTCGACTCCCTCGACCTGCAGGCGCACCGGAACCTGATGCGCCGCGTGGACGGTCGACATCAGGTCGGCAATGAGCCCGCGCGGCGTGAGAGCGCCGCGGACATCGTCGACGAGAAACTCCTCGCGGGCGATCGTTGGCGGCGTCGGCACCGCAGCGGCCTTGATCGCCGCATCATCGATCGTCATGCCCTGCATCGCACGCGGCCGATCTGCATGCGCGTTCCGCACGACGACGCGATTGCCGGTCCAGTCAATCAACGCGACTTTCACGCCTTGGGCCGCAAGCTTTCCGCGAATCTCCTCGAGGCTCATTTCGAGCGATGGTCGATCCGCAAGATCTCCGAGGACCAACGTGCCCAGGCGCGTCGCCTCGTCACCGTCGAGATAGGCGACATCGCGCAACATGATCGAAGTGATGTCGGGAGCGAGTCGCACGGTGGTCCGCAAGGTGATGGAATCCGCGGCGCAAGAAGCGGAGAGGCCAAGGACCGCGAGCGTGGCGACGAGAGTTCGGGTGATGAGCATGATGAACATGATGAACATGATGATCGTCCTGATCGTGCGATGGTCGTCCGTGACCGGTGCGTGTGCGTTCGATACCGCTCTTGCGAGCGAGCATCAGAAGCGACGGAGCTGATTGACCTGTTGCAGTGTTTCGTTGGTGGCCTGGATGACCTGGCTATTCATCTCGAAGGCACGCTGGGTGCGAATGAGCGTTACAAGTTCGGTGACCGCTTCGCTGTTGGACTGTTCGAGGAAGCCTTGGAGGATCTGGCCCCGTCCGTCCTCAGTCGGATTTCCGACCAGAGGATCGCCGCTGGCGGCGCTCTGCACGAAGACGTTGCTTCCGGCCGAGATGAGCCCGGCCGGGTTGATGAACTTGGCGAGTTGAATTTGCCCGATCTCTTCGGGCTCGACCGCGCCAGCGAGCAGCACCGAGACCGTGCCATCGGTGCCGATCGACACTTGCGTCGCATCGACCGGGATCGTGATTTCGGGTTCGCTCAATCGGTAGCCCGGCGAGTTGGCGAGGACGAGTTGACCATCGGCGTTCAGCGTGAAGTTGCCTGCTCGTGTGTAGCCCACGCCTCCGCCGACGCCGTCGGGAGTCTGAAGCACGAAGAAGCCGTCGCCCTGAATCATCATGTCGTAAGTGAAGCCGGTCGTCTCGGCGGGGCCCTGACGCATATCGAGTTGCGTGCCCGAGACCTTCACTCCCAGACCGACAGCGAGGCCGGTCGGGTAGCTGTTGACGGTGTCGCGCGGCAAGGCCGGCTGAGCCAATTGAAGGTAGAAGAGGTCCTCGAAGTTGGCGCGACTCTTCTTGAAGCCGACGGTGTTGACGTTCGCGAGGTTGTTCGCAATCACGTCAAGATTGAAGTTCAGCGCGCTGAGTCCGGTCGCTGCGGTGTTGAGTGCGAGGTAGCTCATCGGTCGTCGTTCCTGTCCTGCATGTCGTGCATGTCGTGCATGTCATTCATGAACTGCCGGCGACACTCACGCGATGCGCGTGATGCCGGTGATCGCTTGGCCGGTGAGGTTGTCCTGGTACTGCATCATTTTGAGGTTGGCCTCCATCAGTCGTGACTGCCGAATCAGTTCGACCATGGACACGACAGGATCGGCGCCGCTGCCCTCAAGCATTCCCTGTGCCACCTTGGTCGTCGCTTCGGTGACCCGATCGACGGGACCCTTGGTATTGAGGATGTTGCCAGCCTGCTTCTCAAGCGAGCCCGGATCTCTTGGCTGGACGATCCGCATGCGGGCCACTTCCGATCCGTCCTGAAAGATCCGTCCGGAGTTGTCGATCGCGAACCTGAGTTCGGGATCGAGCACGATCGGCCGGCTTCCCTCGCCGAGCAATGCTCGGCCGTTACTGGCGACGCGAAGCGTGCCGTCGGTGTCCATGGCGAGCTTGCCGTCGCGGGTGAGATCGCTGCCTGCCCTGGGGTCGGGGCGACCGCCCTTGGCTGGAGCGAGGACGAAGAACCCGGGGCCGCTCAGTGCCACGTCGCTATCCGATCCGGTGCGCTCCAGCGGGCCTTGGGTGAGGTCGATGCGGTCGCGGCCGAAGCGAATGCCACCGCCGAGTTTCTCCAGCATCGCCTGCGGCGGAGCCATCGGATCAGCCAGCGGCGAAAGGCCCTCGACTCG
>JBBQCR010000121.1:0-9135 GCA_038318935.1 Phycisphaerales bacterium | reverse complement strand
AGGACCCGCAGTTCGAGCTCGTTGTTGCGCTGCTGGAACGCCGGATCGTGATTGCGATACACCGCTAAGAACGCCTCGCGCGACGTGACCTCCGGCAAGCCCTGGAAGATCCGAACGGTCTCCAATACGGCGTCGTCGTTGTCGCGGAGAGACGCCTTCCACTCTTCGACGCCGGCCCAGCGGTTCTTGAGCACGACGCCGTTAGGTTCGATGCGGACCAGCCGATACCACTCTGCGAAGTTCTTGTGCATGCGCGCTATTCTCCAAGCTTCGAGTTACGAAATGGGTTGATGCGCGCCGGGTCGTCGTGGCGCCGTTCAGATTCGTCCCAGAGCTCCGCGAGAAGCCGTGCCTCCACCGCTCGCTGGAAGACCTCGAGGAACAGTGTATTGGGAGGAAGAGATTCGTCCGCCTCGCGCAACAGTCCGAGCTTGAGCGCAATCTCGTATCGCTCCAGCGTCGGAAGCGTGAGGAACCGAAACGTGAGCCGTTGCATTTTGTCAGATTCGGCGATCGGCGGAGCGTCCAGCGCCATCGTCGCCGGGAGTACTCGTGGAGCAACAGCATCTTGTGGCAGTTCCGCGCGTCGCGAAGTAACGCCCTGCTGGCGCGCCGCTGCGGGAGTGCGACGAGGAAACCCGTGCCACGTATGCTCCCGGAAATCCTCACCGTTGTTGGGGTCGCGCTCGGCGATGAAACTCGTTCCGTGCTGATGCCACCGCCGTTGGAACAATCGAAGACCGATGCGTTGCTCTCCGCGACGCTCGATCTCCAGCACGTTGTACGTGGGCACCCAGGCTGGTTCGCGGCGCTCTGGGTGCATGGCTCCAGCAACGAGGCGGACGTTGTCGTTGATCACGTCCACGCGCTGGGCGTGCTTGTGCCCGAACAGCTGGACGTGAACCTTGTTCAGGTGGTCCTCGACGGGAGCTTGGTCGTGGAGCCACTCGGGCGGGTGGTGGCAAAGCGTTAGGTGCAACACGCCATCGTCTCGCTTCACGCCAGCGTACGTAGTTCCCAGAATCATCTTGCCCTTGTCATCGTCGGCGTTCGACACGTACGCGCTGCAGAGACCCCGCATTCGAATCGTCGTTCCGCACGAGAGCTCGATCTCGCGCTGCCAGTACGGCACTTCGGCCGAGACGTCACACCCGTAGCGTTGAGCGAAGACGTTGTACGCGGCCAGAGGCGCAAGGAGCGCGCTCGCTGACTGGGAGTCTGAGAAGAACTCACGGACCTTCGAATCGATCTCCGGACCATTGAGACCACGAATATTCTGGTGGAGCAACTTCGTGATCGCGCCAGCGGCGAGCTTTCGATCGACATCGTGATTACCCGGGACGACTGAGACATGCTGCTCTTCGCACCCGACGGTATCACAGACCTTCCCCAGCCACTCGGCCGCGTGCTGGTACTCCTCCTTTTTCCCCGAAAATGCGATGTCGCCGGTAACGAGCACACCGGTGGCGGAACCGAGTTGCCTTTTCAGTGTGGCGAGATCTCGGAGCAGTTCGTCGCGAACGTTCTGGTCGACGTCGTGAACGTTCCCCGACGAGCCTGTGAAGTGGATGTCCGAAAGATGTACGAAGACGACTTTCTCCATCTGTTCACCCCCCCAGCACTTTCATCGCCGCCGTCTTCGGATCACCGAAGAAGATTGGATCGACATGCTCCATGATGTCAGCGCTCACATCGAGGAAGCTACGCTTGTTCTCGATAGGAATGAGCGCGCGCTTCGCCCCGTTGTCCTTTGCAACCTGTAGCGGCTCGGTGAGCGAGCGGAGGGGCTTGATGTTTCCCTGCACGCTCATGTCGCCGAGAATAAGGAGCGCCGGACTAACTGGCGCCTTTCGGAGTGCCGAGTAGCTCGCGACGAAGAACGCGACGCCGAGCTCGGCTTCGACGCGGTTTGCGAGAAGGTCAATCACCTCGACGTGGAGATCAGAAACGTCGAGGTCGCGTGCGATACCGAGGTCGGTCTTCTTGGCTTGCAGGAAGCTAAAGGCGCGCTGAACCGACTCCTTCATTGCTCCAGCCACGCCACCTGCGAGCTTCAGCTTGCCTGTGCCGTTGGAAACGGAGACCTCGAGCCGGTACAGCCCAACTGTGCCATCCGACGTAACGCCAGCGGTGTAGACCGTGCCGGGAGAGAGCGGATCGGTTGAAATCAAATCGCGGCCCCCCTGCTCGGGCACGCCGACGAACTTCTCCTCGCCTGTTTCTTGCAGCGTGTAGCTGAAGGACGTGTGGTAGTACTCGAAGGAGCCCATCTTCTTGAGCTGTTCCTTTACGCGGCGCCGCCCCTCGAGCGCGAACTCGAGAACCTCGGCGAGTTCGTCCTGCGTGATCTCACCGTGCGGGAAGAGGATCTTCATCATCCCCGACACTGTCTTGCGCACCGCCTTGCGATCGCGAGCGTTGAGGTGCGCGCCCATCGAGAAGTGTCGATCGATCACCTCGGTGAAGTTGTGCTTCCGCATTTCTCGGAGCGCCTCGGCGAGGTAGTCGACGACGAACCCATAGTGGTCCGTGAAGAGGTCGTTCCGCATCTTCGGGATCTCCCATCCGGGGAGATAGAAGTGCAGCCGATCGATGAAGGCCATGTCGTCACGGATGATGTCGGGCATCGGCGCGAAGAGATGACCCGTCTGCACCATCACATCGATCGGCTGGTTGGTGTTGCCGAACATCGCGATGCTCGCGTCGCCGGACACGGCTTCCTGTCCGCGCTGGAAGCTGCCTGACTCGCAGAAGGTCTTCATCGTCGTGATGACCTCCTTCGGCATCTTCTGGAGGTCCGCCACCTCGTCGAAGCCGACGACATCCCAGATCTGCACCATGCCCTTCTGCCGCCCGTTCATGTGGCCGAAGAGGTTGGCCACGGTCGTGCCGCCGGTGAGTAGCGCCGAGTAGGGCGAGACTTCTTGGACGACGTAGCTCTTGCCCGTTCCGCGCGGTCCCAGTTCGACGAGGTTGTAGTTGCGCTCGGCAAGCGGAATGAGCCGCACGAGGAAGAGCATTTTCAGCCGACGCGACATTGCGGCGGGCTCGTAACCCATGCTTCGTAGCATCAGGTCGAGCCACTCGTCCGTCGAGAACTCGCGGCGGACACGGCGGTACTCTTCGAGGTCGAACGTGGCGATCTGGATCGGCGTGAGCTTGTCGATCCAGAACGGATTTTTACCTTTCGACTCTTCGTCGTACTCGAAGCGCATGTCGACCTGCGCCCACACGCCCCCCATCACCAGGCGCTCAAAGTCGCGCACGTAGTGCTCGGGAATGTGCACGTTCTTGTGACCGAAGTTGATGACCTCAGCCCAGTAATCGGAGTCGACGAGGCGCACCTTCACTTTGTCGATGAAGGTGTAGCGGCCTTTATCCTTTACCTTCGCTTGCGCCTTCATCGACTCGTCGGAGCGGATGTAGTTGTTCGCGAGCGTGTCGTTGACGACCTGCATCCCCATCTGAATTGAGACCTCGTCCGAGGAAGCGCAGTACTTCCCAAGCAGGAACTCGAGGACGAAGACTGGTACGTTCGCACCCACCTTGACCTTGCGCACGAGGTCCTTGCGCACGACCTTGCCGGCGAACAGTCTGTTCGCTTTGTCATCGAGTGCATCCCTAGCGGTGGTTGCAACAGAGTTCACGGGTCATACTCCCAGCTGGACCGGAATCTCCGGTGAGCGGTACAGTTCTGCGTCCGTCAGCGGGTCCTGCACGACGACTCTGACAGATGTCACGTTCTCGACGTTCAGCAGGAACGCGACCGTCGCGGTCTTACCCGGCTCGATCGTGACGCAGCCAGTCTTCTGGTTGAATGCGGCGTCAACGGCCAGCCCAACGGCACCGACCTGCTTGCCCTCGGCAATGAGCAGCGGACGCACATCGAGTGGAGCACCGCCTAGCTTCAGTTGAGGCTCGCCAGCGTGTAGTCCGACGCTGAAGACACGATTGGAGATCAGCTCCGGTACCAGCGACACCCTGATGCGGACCGTCGAGAGCTTCGCAGTCTCGGTCGCGTTCGTACGAATCGTGAGTACTGGGATGACAAGCTCCTGAAGCGACATGCCACCGTGGTGGTACGCGAGATCGCCACCCGCTCGGAACACTCCTAGTGTGGACGGGAAGACGAATTCGAGATCCGACGCATAGCCGAGCGCCGAAGCCGAAACGCGCACGCATGACGGTGGCGTGGTGCCGCCGCGACCGATCCAGCACCGACGGTGCAAATCGAGTGTGGCACCGCCTGGAGCGTCGATCCGCATCGAATCGTCGAGGTCGTTCGAGTTGAAGAGATGCCCATGATCGGCCGTGACGACGGCGTGCTCGATGCCTGCAGCCGCCAACTTGCGGACGGCGCGAGCGAGATTGTCGATCATCGTGTCCATCACTTGACGCGCCTGAACGATGAAGCCTGCCTCACCCGCCTGATCGATTTCTTGGGATCGGACGACGACGACCTGTGCACCATCGAGCTTCTTCGCGAGCTTCGATGGCTGGAGGCTCAGCAGTTCGTCAAGTGAGAGATCGACCAACTTTGGCACTCGTGAGGCCGCGTGCTTCTTCCGCGCGACGAGGTCGGGTAAGAAGCTGTTGTCAATGCTCGCACCCAACCTGCCGCCATGCTCGACGACGGAGAAGCTGGCGGACGCGCCGGGTTGCAGCGCTGCCATGCCGATGGGTGTGATGCTGGGCAGCGCGCCCAGAGCAGCGCGGATGGAAACCTCGGAGATCTGTCGCAGGCGCTCGGCGAGCTCGACTCCCATCTCGAAGCGCATTGCGTCGACGACCAAATAGGCAACAGGTTTGGGTTTGTCGGCGACGACCTCGCTCCAAATGCGCGTCTGGTGGAGCGCGCCGGGCACGGTCCAGCCGGACTTCACGAGCGCCTTGGCGAATCCTTCGGCCATCGCGTGGCACGCTTCTTCATAGGCGCGGCGCACTACGCCCAGCGGACGCTCTGCGGGCTCTTCGTCGAGGTTTGCGACCCAAGCCTCGAGACGACGCTGGGCTTGGTCGAGACGAAACCAGCCACTTCCATGTTGATTGGACGAGACGTAAGCCTCAAGCCACGCGGCAGCGTCTCCTGAAGCCTTGCCGACGGCCTTGCGCACTTCCATCGCGAGGCTGCCGAGCTCGGCCATGCGCCGGGTGGCTTCCCACTGTGCCTTTCTGCTGACGTCGCGGTCGAGCCAAAAGCTTCGCTCTCGGTCAGCAACAAGCGAGAACGCCTCGTCGAACTTGCCCTTCGAGATGAGGTCTCCCGCGTGGCGAAGCAGCTCGCGTTCCTCGAAGCGGAACGTGTCGATGCAGCCGAGCGCGCCCGGTGGCAGCGTCGCGCTCTGAAGCCCAAGCTCCTCTTCGACGCGGTCCGCGAGCGCGGCGTAGTCGTCAGCGTGGCTAACGCGAAGGCGCCTGGCGATCTCGCGCACGGCCGACTCGTCGCCCTTCGTAGGCGGCTTGGCGACGCTGTCGAGCGACGCGGGCGCGTCACAAGACAGGTCGAGTCGAAACTCGCCAGCAAGCAGGTAGCGCAGCGTGATGGCGCGAAGTTTCGCGAGGGGTGCATCGGCGATGAGGTCAAGCCCAAGGCGCGCCTTCACCAGCTTGGTCAGCTCACGCGTCGCCTCCTTGTTCACGATCTCGCCGTCGCGGGCGTCGCTCACGAGCCATGCCGTGAGGAGCCCGTCGTGGTCTTTCGAGTCGTGGAAGATGCTCTTTAGGATCGACGGCGGCTCTGCGCCGGAGTTGTCGGCGGCTGCGCGAGCCAGGTCTTCATAGGAGACCTTGCGATCAAAGGGCAGCATCTCGTCGACGACGCCGAGCGTGTACTTCTGGAGCAACACGTTCTTGGCGAGTTGCTTCAGCTCCGGCTTCCATGTGCGACCGGCCTTCTCCAATTCCATCAGCACCGAGGCCTTCGCATCGTGGGCGAGCCCGGGGATATAGACGACCACCGCGTCGGGCTTGTCGCCACTGACCAGCGGCTCAACGACCGCGCGCAGCTCGAAGAGCGAGCCCGCGTACTCGGCGAGGCTCGCCTTGATGCCCGCAACAACCACCGCGATCGGCTCGGCCGCCGCGCGCGGCCCGCCGCGCACCTCCTCGACGAAAGATCGGAACTCGCCGCGCTCGTCGTACCAGACGACGATGCGACGGCCATTGAGCTTGTCGGCGAGCCGCTTAGCCACGTAGTCGTGAAGCTGGTGCATCACGCGTCTCCTCGAACGAGCTGGCCCTGCCGCCGCAGCTCGGCGGCGATGAACGGCGCACGGCTCTCGAGGTGCATGAGGTCAAATCCGCCTGCGCCCGGACCGAGGCGGTACCAGCGCACGTACTCCTCGCGCTCCTGCACGCAGAGGCGTTGGTTCAGCACGGGCAGCGTTGCGGCGATCCGCGTCCACTCGGCCTGCGGGGCATTGGTGCCCCGCTCGACGTGGATCGTCTTCAGGTTTAGCGCGAACCAGTCCGGCCCGACCGAGAACGGATCCACCAGCGTAAGCAACGCGCCCTTCTTCGAGTTGATGATCGCCGTGCAGAGCCTGTAGTTCGCCCACTCGTAGACTTGGTCCCACGCGTACGACTTCGGCAGCACGTGGTCGACAGTGGGGTTCCCCGTCGCGTGGTGGATGTACATCGCGAGGTACGCGCAACGCCTCTCGTAGGCGACGAGCATCTCGGGAAGGGCCTCTCGCCAATAGGCAGGGAACGCGCCCGCCGGGACGTCTTGCTCCCGCGTTACGAGCCGACCTTGGTTGTCGACGAGCTGCTGGTGCTTCGGGCCCGCAGTGCGAGGGTACGGGGGGAGCTTTCCGACCATCTCCGCGATCGCACGAAGGCCAGGATGACGGACCTTCGCGTCGAACGCGGGAGGCACCGGTGCTTGGACGACGGGGATCACGGCTTGGCCCCCGTCGCGTTCTTCTTCGCCTGCTCGACGAAGTAGTCCCAGCGAACCCAGAGCGGATCGATGTCCGGCAAACCCGCTTCTCGAAGTTGCTTGTCGACGGCCTCGACCTCTTGGAGTGAGGGATGGCCCGCGTTCAGCACAGAAGTGGCCGCACGTACCGCCTGTTCGCCCTCCAGCGAGCGCGGCTCCTTCAGATCAAATGCTTCACTGACCAACCAGTTCCCGACCTCACCCAAGCGGACGTATTCGCGCTTACGCAGCTCGACCTGCTGGTTTTCGAGATCGAGATCGAACCACGCGTCGCTTTTGACGTCGAAGATCGGCTCCACCGACGCCAGCACCAGCGGCGAGTGCGTCGCGGCGATAAGCTGGACGGAAGCGCCCTCGTCCTTCGTCAGCGTTTGAACCACCCTGAGCAGCGCGGGCACGACGGCGCGCTGCCAACGCGGATGGAGGTGGGCCTCGATCTCGTCGAAGAGCATGACGATGCGAGACGACGCTTCCTGGCCAAGCTGCTTGGACGCGATGACGTGCTCTCGCCATGCCCACGAAAGCATGTACGCCAGCGCCGTGATGCGACGGACGCCGAGCGACGCGTAGAGGATCGGCACGTCTTGTCCGTACCCCATGTGAACGGTGGGGATGTCGCGGGCGTCGTTCACCGAGAGCCGAGCGAAACCAGCACCGGGCTTCAAAGTCTCGCTGCCCACGCTGGGCGCGAGCAGCGCGAGCACGTCGGCCATGCGCTCCGCGTCGTCTTTGGCTTCGCGAATCCATGAGGCCCAGTCCGCGATGAGTCCGTTGCTCACCTGCGTGGGCTTGCCGTCCACGGAGAGCCGCAGCCCGTCCCAGACTTCCTTCGAGCTGAAGACGTAGGCAGGCACACGCTCCTGCACGTCGATGTTGCCCTGCTTCTTCCAGTAGTTCCTCGCCGGGTCCCACACCGCGAAGCCACCGTCGGCGAGCGCGTAGAGCACGAGCCCGGGATTCCACGGCCGGCCCGCCTTGCCCTTCCAGGCTTGCTCGTCTGCAACGTAGGGGCTCTCGTACTTGACGCTCCCCGTCTTGCTCTGGACCTCGAGCTCGATGGTCGCCTTCCGCGTGACGTCGGTCGGGCGCGCAGCGTAGCCCGAGGTGAGATTCTCGTTGAGGTCCTGTGGCCACTTCCGCGTCAGCGCCCACCACGCCACGTCGAGGAGAAAGCTCTTGCCGAGGCCGTTGTCGCCGGTGATGAGGTTCAGCCTCTCCGCGAGGTCCATCTTCATCTCGGGGGCAGGCCCGACGTTCTTCAGGTGAATGGACTTAAGCATTGGCTTCGCCTTTCTTTGACCGCTTGCCTGTACCAGTCGCAGCCGGCGCTTCGAGCAAGCTCTTGAGTGCGGACTTGATCGCGGGCGATGTACGCTCCGTCACGAGCTCCTCGACGCTGCGGGTAGGCGTCTTGCGCGCGGTCCACTTTCCGTCCGTGCCCTCGGCCCAGAACACGTCGTCGAGGCCGTGGGCGATGGCGAGGCTGCGGTCCTTCGCGCACTTCGGGACTACGCGTTCCGGCCACAGGTGCATCGCTAGGTGTGCCCAGTCGTAATCACCTCTGACAAGCTCGTCCCAGCACGCCTTGACGGCCTTCTGCCAAGGCTTGTGAGCAATCATCCGCCATAGAGGTGCGAAGTTGATGATCACTCCGTCGTTGAGGTCGGGATTCCAGAGCGGTGCCACACGGTTCAATTCTTCGACAAATTGGGAGATCTCGGTAACCAGATCGGTTTGAGCAGCCAGCTCTCTCCGCTGTTGGGCGTCGGGGTTGGCTCCAAAGTCCGCTGTGAGCCGCGCAACGCGCGATTCTTCATGCTGGAGCTTCTCCTTCGCCAATTCGATGCCGCGGTAAATGCTGTCCTTCTGAAAGCGGTGGTAGTAGAGCCAAAGCGTGTAGCTACCGCTGGCGGTGGATAGCGGCCAGTAGATGGGGGCCTGACGGCGGCTCTTCGAGTAGCGTTTCAGGTGGTCGGCGAAAAAGCCGGCGGGCCGGCGGAACCACTCGCGCAGGGTCGGCACGCCGAGCAGCGCGCAGGCTTCGTGTTCCAGAACGTCGGCGCTGGGGGCAGTGGCACCGCCACCGGCCCAGAGCACGGCGAGGGCGGCGTGGACGCGGCGTTCGAGGTCGAGCGGGTGATCCGGGTCGTCCACGAGGATGCCGTCCCAAGCCACGTCGAGCGGATACTTCCCTT
>JBBQCR010000120.1:0-9167 GCA_038318935.1 Phycisphaerales bacterium | reverse complement strand
CGTGTGTGTCTAGTTACCGGCTTGGTACGTGTGTGTCTAGTTACCCGAAGGCTTGGTACGTGTGTGTCTAGTTAGCCGGCAGCCGGCGAGCGGGCGGGCGGGCTCGGGGGTTGGTACGTGGTACGTGGTACGTGTGTGTCTAGTTACCCGGAGTCCAAGGCTTGGTACGTGTGTGTCTAGTTCCCTGGGAGTCACCCGGCTGGCCGCGTCCACGTTCCTTGCCCCGGCAGCCTCCCCCAACCGCTGACCACCTCGCGGCTGCACTTCGCCAAACCCCTCCCCAAGCCGACCCCCCTGTCGCTGTGCCCCGAGTCGCGATTTCCGCCGCGCCTGACTCCGGACTCCTCACGACCCTCGGCATCTCTTAGCGGCATCCCGTAGAATCGCGTCGATGACCAGTCCCGCCCCCAAGGGCGTCGCCCCCGAACCGCTTGCCGGCTCGGCGGCCGCCGCTGAGATCGCATTCCTCGCGGATGCCCTGATTGCCGAGGCCGACGCGGTGCAGCGTCTGGCCGAACGGCTCGGTGGTGCGGAAGCTGCGGATTGGCGGCGTGCCTTGGACATTCTCGACTCCTGCCGCGGCCACGTCGTCGTCAGCGGCATGGGGAAGTCCGGACTCGTGGGCGCAAAGATCTCTGCCACACTTGCGAGCCTCGGGCAACCTTCGCACGTGGTGCATCCCTCGGACGCGGTGCACGGCGATCTCGGTCGCATCCGTAACGACGACGTTGCCCTCCTCCTGAGTTTCAGCGGCGAGACCGAAGAGGTCGTCTCCCTCGCTTCTATCCTCAAAGCGGACGGTGTCGCTCGCATCGGCATCTCCGCGAAGCCGCAGTCGAGCCTTGCCCGGCAGTGCGACGTGCATCTCAATCTTGGCGACATCGTCGAAGCGTGTCCGCTTCGGCTCGCCCCGACGGCCTCGACGACCGCGATGCTCGCGGCCGGCGACGCCTTGGCCTTGGCACTCGCGCGACGCCGCGACTTCGCAGCCGACGATTTCCACAAGCACCACCCGGGTGGCATGCTGGGCGTCGGGCTCAAGCCGGTCGCTGAGATCATGCGCTTCCGCGTCGGACACAATCTTGCGGTCGTCCGCGACAATGCCTCGGTGCGGTCGGCGCTGATCACCGCGGGCGAGGGACGTCGAGCCGGCGCCGTCGTCTTGGTCGACGCCCACGGGCGGCTGTCGGGCATCTTCACCGATGGCGATCTTCGTCGACTGGTCAATGGCGGCGATCTCACGGCGCTCGATCGTCCGATCGCCGAGCGCATGACCAAGTCGCCGCGGCGTCTCGCGGTCGATCAGTTGGTGCGCGACGCGGTGCTGTTGGTTCGGGAGTGGCGACTGGATGAAATTCCCGTCGTCGACAACGATGGAAGGCCCGTCGGACTGATCGACGTTCAGGATCTCATTGCGATGAGGGTCGTACGCGATTGAGCGGAACCGCTCCGGTTTTCAAGCCTCTCCCGACCTCGCTGTTCCGCGCGTTCTCGCGCCCGACGGCCGGTCGCGGACTGGAGTACGCGACGCAACGTCGCGTCGACATTCGCAGCGTTGATGCCCGCAGCGTGCAGGCTCGCGTCAACGGCAGCGAAACATACGACGTCACCATCGAAGTGCATCGCCCCGCACTCGTCCGCGCAAGTTGCACATGTCCGGTCGTCGCCAGCCGCGCCGAACCCTGCAAGCACATCTACGCGGTTCTTCTCGTAGCCCAAGGCCAGAACGGATTCACCCTGCCACACAAGGCGAGCACACTACGTCTCTCCGGCGACGTCACCTCGGTCGCCGGAGCCGATCCATCGTCCCAAGCCTCCACACCCCGCGCGAGCGTGCGACCCTCGGTGCGGCACGAGCGCTACGTCCCCGTCAATCAGTTGCGACCCAAGGACATCACCTGGGAGCGATTCATGGGAGCGGTGCAGCCGCATGCGCTCCGGGCGCTCGAAGCGCCGAGCAGCATCCTCGCGGACCGCTGCGGATACGTCGTGCGCATGGCGGTCACGCGGCCGTTGCCGACGATGGTGGCCGGCGCCGGCCCGGGCGCGTTCGCGCTCGACGATGAACAACTGTCGCTCACGATCGACATCGTCGAGTGGCGATCCGCGCAAAGCGGTCCCAACCCGTGGGGTCGTGCGGTCTCCTATGAGGATGCCTTCCGCCGCGCGAGCAACGACGACGAGCGGATGATCATCGCGATGCTGCAAGGCAGCGAATCCGCCAAACGCATTCCAGAGCGCCGGCCGATCGATGCCCGACATCTGCGGGCATTGCTGCCGCTTCTGGCCCGCACCGAACGGGCCGGACTCATCATCGACCACAAGCACGCTCCGATCACCTGGGACGCCGGCGGCGACTGGTCGTTGGTACCGACGATTGCCGAAGGCGGCACCACGACCGACGGACAGGCATTTGGACGACTCTCCTGGACCCTGCAGCGAAGTGGTGATGCGACGCTCTCGCTCGATCGAGCGGTGCGACTTCTCGACTTCGGCGTCGGCGCGATCGGCGGGCGCTTCTTCTCGCACGACGTGCGCATTCCACTGGTCCACCTTGAACAGCTCTTGCGCGAGAGCGCCTCGATACCGGCCTCGCAGGTCGGCGACGCCGCCCAGCGTCTGATGGAGTTGCAGCTCGCCCGGCGCGTGATCATCGATCCGGCACTCGGTTGGCGCGAAGTCACGATCAAGCCGACGCCCGGTATCCAGATTCGTCCGACCCACAAGCCGACGTACGTCACGGCGTCGGTCTTCGCCGAGTATGGCGCCACGCGCGTTGAGCTGAAGCAGACCCGCGACGTGATCGTCGATCCGGTCGCTCAGCGCCTGGTCCTTCGCGATCGTGAAGCCGAAGGCGACCTCGTTGGGCGTGCACTCGATATTGCCGCGAAACTTGGTGGCCAGCTCACCAATCCGCCAGAAATTCTCGGCTTCGAAGGACCGAACATCTCGCTCGCCAACGTCATTCGCCCGTACGGCGAAGCCGCGTGGACGGTGATGATGGAACGGACGCGCGTGCGCACTGCGAGCGCCTGGGTCCCGAAGGTCACCAGCGGACTCGACTGGTTCGCCGTCGATGGCGATGTCGCCTTCGAGGACACATCGGCGACGTTACCGATTCTCCTCGGCGCGATTCGTTCCAACACCGGACTCATCACCCTCGCCGACGGATCCCTCGGCGTCCTGCCTGAATCGCTGCGGGCCAGGCTTGCCATGATCGACGCGACGGCCGAGCGCATGAAAGACGGCAGCGTCCACTTCGCCACCGGTCAGGCGATGCTGCTCGATGCGGTGCTCAAGGATCTCGACGTTCAGGCCGACGCCACCTTCGATCGCGTTCAGAAGCGCATTCGCTCCTTCGACGCGATCAAGCCCAAGGCCGCACCCAAGAGTTTCCGCGGCGAATTGCGCCACTATCAGTCCGAAGCCCTGTCGTGGTTCGCGTTCCTGCGCGACTTCGAACTCGGCGGATGTCTGGCCGACGACATGGGGCTTGGCAAGACGGTGCAAGTGCTGGCGTTACTCGAAGCCCGCCGCAACTCGCGCGAAGCCGGCCGACCGCGGGCGTCGCTGGTCGTCATGCCGCGCTCGGTGATGACCAACTGGCAGGCAGAGGCTGCGAGATTCGCGCCGAAGCTCGACGTGCACGCTCACACCGGCACCGAACGACACGAGCAGATGGACGAACTGATCGAGCACGATCTCGTGATCACCACCTACGCAACGATGCTCCGCGACATCGATGCCCTCGCGAAGATCGAGTTCGACTACGTGATCCTTGACGAGGCGCAGGCCATCAAGAATCGTTCGTCGCTCACGGCGCGGGCCGCCCGCTCGCTCAAAGGCAAGCATCGACTCGCGCTCTCGGGCACGCCGGTTGAGAATCACATCGGTGAACTGTGGAGCCTGCTCGACTTCCTCAATCCGGGATTCTCCGGCGGACTCGCGAGCGATACCCGCGGACCGCTCGACGAAGAACGACTGGCCATCATTCGTCGCAGTGTTCGACCGCTGATTCTGCGGCGCACCAAGACTCAGGTTGCGCCAGAACTTCCGGAACGGATCGAGCAGTCGCTCACCTGCGAAATGCCGACCAAGCAGCGGAGCTTCTACGACCGGCTCGCGACCGAGATTCGCGCCGAGCTCGACGAAACGATCGCCAAGAAGGGCTTGGCCCGTTCGAAGATCCATGTACTCGAAGCGCTCCTTCGACTTCGACAGGCCGCGTGCCATCCGGGACTCGTCGACAAGACGCTGCTCGGCCAACCCTGCGCCAAGTTCGATGTGCTGCTGCCGATGCTCGAAGAGCTGCGCGAAGAAGGTCACAAGACGCTCGTCTTCTCGCAGTTCACGCAGTTCCTGGGACTTCTGCGGAAGGAGCTCGAAGAGCGCGGCGATCGCTACGAGTATCTCGACGGCTCGACCCGCGATCGTCAGGCGCCGGTCACTCGCTTCCAGAGCGATCCCACAAGCAAGCTCTTCCTCATCAGCCTGAAGGCCGGCGGACTCGGCCTCAATCTCACCGCCGCCGACAACGTGATCCTGCTCGATCCGTGGTGGAATCCGGCCGTCGAAGCTCAGGCCATCGATCGCGCCCACCGCATCGGTCAGAATCGCACCGTCATCGCTCACCGGCTGATCGCTGAGAACTCGATCGAGCAGCGCGTGCTGACGCTGCAGGAAACCAAGCGCGGACTCGCCGATGCCCTCATCCGCGGTGACGACGGACTCGTCTCGTCGCTCACCCGCGATGATCTTGAAGCCCTGCTGGCGTGATCAACTTGCTTCTTCATGCTCGGTCAGTCGCCGATGCTGAACTTCGGCATCCGCGCCCGCACCGCAGCAATTGCAAATCGCACGCGAAAGAGCATGATCGCGTAGAGAACCAACGCGATCACTGGGCCGAGTCCGAAGCAGGCTATGCCGACCGTGCCCCAGAGCGGCACTTGCCACATCAGCCGACCGGCGGATCGGTGCACGATGGGGCTCGGTATGCGGGTCGACAGACTGCGGAGATACACGAGGCCGATGAAGAAGCCTGCGAATTTCACAAGGAGAAACGAGCCGCGAAGGACCAGCGAGGAGAGGAGTGCCGGATTCCACTGGGTGTTGGGTCCGAGCGTGATGTTGCCCGAGAGGGCCCTGAATGGCGTGCTCGATAGCGGCGTCACCATGACAATCAGTCCCGCCAGGGAGCCGATCGCGCTGTAGATCAGACACGCTCGCAACAGCCGACGGGCCCGGACATCCGAAACCGTGTCGCGCACCGATCCATGTTGCATCACCGGATCCGGCGACGACAGCAGCCACCAGCCCAGCAGCGAGATCCCTGCCCCGGCGAACTCGACGACCTGCACGAGCACGAACCCGCCGCGCGTCGAAACGCTTCCGTATTTCGCTGCGAGCGTCAGAATGAGCGGAATGGCGACTATCCACGCGAATCCGGCGAACAGTCCGACGATCGCGATGGTCGATCCCCACAGCAGCGTGCTCACATAACCACGATCGGCGTACTCCAGCATGCTCCCGCGCAGGGAGCGCGCGACCGGTGCCGAACACTCCGGACACGCGGCCTCGCGCGGCAACCCGTTGAGGGCGTAGCCGCACGCAAGGCACATATGGGCGGGACCGGCATGGGTCGGCTCCTTGAGCTCGTCGGCTCGCTCGTCCGTTCCCATCGCGAGAGGCTCAACCATTGTCTCGCGAGTGTATTCGAGATCGAGGCGCGATCACTGCGCCGACTCAATCGCCTCGATGACGCGGCGCATCGCGTCATGGTCCGCCGCGTGGGCGTCGAGCGTCTGAAGCGTCCGCAGGCGCCCAGCCAGAACCGAATCGAGCTCATGGGAGGCGAACGGCGTCAGAGGCTCGATGCTCTGCGGGGTCTGCCTCGATTCCGGCTGCAAACCGAGGGCCCGAGCCACGGGAAGGTCGAGAACGCGGCGGATGTTGGGGATCTCTGGATACCGGATCACGGTGTCGAGCGCGGCCGAGAGTCTGCGCGGGTCATCGACGGGAATCAATTGGAGCGAAATCACTGCGGTGATCCAGGTCGATTGGTCTTCGGCGTCGCGGAGCGCCTGGGCGAAGACTGAATCGTTCCTTGCACTCGGTGGCATTAGCTGGACGCGGTCGCGAGCACGCCGCACGAGCCTCCAATCACTATTGCTCGACGCCATCCGGACATCATCCAGTAGCGCCCAGTTGTCCGGTCCGCGCTCGCTCATCGCCTGGAGGAGCCTATTCTCGAAACTCTTGTAGCTCTGCAATTCCTTTCCGAAGCGCCCGATCGCTGCAACCATGCTCTCATCGTCGCTGAGGTAGAGCCATCGATCGGTGTAGGTCGACGACGTGCGGAAGGGATCGCGGGCCACGGAGACGAACGTCGCGCCGGCGCCGGCGAGGAGCGCGACGACGAACAATGTCGCCAGCCCCAGAGCGATCGATTGCGACGATCGCGGTCGGGCGATCAGGAGCGCACCAAGCAGCGCGCACACCGCAGCGGCGGCGATGATTCCAGTGATCGTCGCCACGCTCATCACCCGCATCCGAATCTCGTCGATCCAGAAAGACTGATCTGCGGCAAGAGCGATCGCGATGTCCTCGCGGGCCGCAAACGGGAAGACGATCGCGCTGCCAATGAGCGCCACTCCCCCCGCCACAATCGCCACAAGGATCGCGATCATGACCGCCGAGAAAACTCCGCGAGCGAGCGGTGCGACTGCCATCGCGAAGGCAGCTCCGACGAGTGCAACCACAGCAACCACGCCCGGCTGCAATCCCAGAATCGCCTTCGCGGGCACCGACGGATCACCGGCAATGGCCCGCAAGACGACAGCGACGAACGCGACCAGCGCCGTCGCCAACAGGATCGCCATCAACTTCGCGGCGATGCGACCACCCGAGGCGATCGGCAAGGCGATCGCGAGTGACCCCGCACCATGCCGTCGATCGCCGAGGGCTACTACGGCCGCGATCCACGCCGAAACTACCCCGATCGAGAAACCAGCGACACCGCCAACGGTCGCAATGATCTCAAGGGGCGAGAGAATCTGGAGCCCCGCTGGCAATGCGGTGCGCGACATCGCGCCAAGGAAGAGAATCACCACACCGAATCCAGCGACGACCATCAACCAAGGGAGAACCGCGTCAAGGGAAAGCCGAAGATCCTTGAGGAAGAGCGGGCTCATGGGTTCCTCTCCTCTGGAAGCGCCTCGTTGAGGGTTGCGTCGTCGAGTTGCCACGCATCGCGCATCGCATCGATCGCACGACGCGACTGCGTGGGTTCGGTCCCGATCTCACGAAGGCGCGCCTGCAGGGTCGTCACCGCGAATGCCGCGAGTGCTCGGTCGCCCGAGAGTCCGGTGCGAAAGTACGCGGGATTCGCCAAACGCCAATCCGGATATTCAGGCGAGCGCGCAACCGCGATCTCCCACCCCAAGCGGCCAGAGGCCATCGACAGCACCGACGAATCGCGTGGAAATGCGGCCAGCGCGTCCAGCATGTAGGCGGTGAGGGCTCCCGAAGGATTCTCCAATCCAAGCGACATGACGATGACAGCCTCGCGCGGCGCGTCCATGCGATCGAGTGCCCATATGGCCGCACGCACCTCGGGTTCGGTTCGTCCGCCAAGGTAACCCGCGACTTCCAACATCGACGCCTGGGTTTCACCGGTGCCCAGCGTCGGTTGGCCTCCGCGATTCCACGCTTCGATGAAGGCAACAAGCTCTCGCGGATCGGCCGTCATGACCAACGCCATCACTTCGGCTGCCCGTACTTGGCGTTGGATCTCTCGATCCGATCGATACGCCATCCCAAGTCCGAGGATTCCACCGAGCGCCGACATCGTCAGGAGCACCAAGAGCATCGGTGCGACCGAACGCGATCGACGCCCCCGGTGCAGGGCGATGAACTCCATCACCAAGAGTGCGGTCGCCGCAAAGAGGAGACCGGCGATCGGTCCTTGGGCGATGACGCGTGCCTTGAACTCATCCATCATCAGCGATGGTCCAAGGAGACTGATCGCCCTCGCTTCCGAGAATCCATACGAGCCCCACGCCGCAAAGTATGCCACGGTCGCGGCACCAATCGCCGCGAGAAACGCCAGTCCGACCGTCTCGAACACGCCGTGGCATGCTCTCGCCACACCCATCGCGAAACCAATCCCCACCAGAGCCATGAGCAGCGGCAGATACCACGCCTGCCCGATGTCAGGCGTGAGAAGGACAGTGCCGTCGTTGACTTGCCCGCGAAGAACCTGAGCGGCGACAGCACACCCGACCGGAACGCTGCAGGCGGCGAGGATGGACGCGAACTTGGTCGCGGCTTGGCGACTGCGCGAAACCGGAAGGGTCGCCGAAAGTCCCCTGGCCTGGTGTGTCTGATCGCCGTGAACGACGACTGCGGTGATCCACGCCGCGACAAGGCCCGTCGACAGCGTGAGTGCCGCAGCGAGCTCGCCCAGGATTCGGCTGGACGACAACATTGATTTCATCGGCAACATCGAACGCATTGCTACCGAGCCATGGAGCCACGCTGCGAGAGCCCAGAGTCCTAGCACGGACGCAACCACCACCAACCACGGTCGCAGTGCGTCGATCGAGAGCCGAAGATCCTTGGCCAACAGCGGCGTCATTGAACACCTCCGGGCGCGATGCCGCGGAGTCTCGCTGCAGCCTGTCGCAGTTCGGCGGCCAGCGGATGCCCTTTTGCCGCGGCTTGCTCCAGTTGTTCGATGATGATTGGACCGCGCTCGTCACGGCTCTTCGAGTCGAACAGCTCGCTACTCCGGCGAGCGCCCGCATCCGGACCGAGCTCCTGACAGACGACGAGAAACGCAGCGTAGTAGCCAACGTCGACATCGACCGCGCGAGCGTTGTTCAGAAATCGAAGTGCCAGTCGCAGCGAACGAGGGCTTGTCTGATCGATCAGCAATACCCGCAAGCCACGAGCGTCCGGTCCATCCGAACCTGCCGCGCTGACCATCGCTTGGGCCAATGGGCTCGCATCGAACTGCTCATCAGTCATGAGCCCGACGCGCAATCTCGCCTCGTCGATTTCGGCCAAGAGGCGAAGTCGGTCCTCTAAATCGAGCCCACTCCCGGGCGCCGACGACCTCATGTGTCGGTCGATCGACGGAACGAGTGCCGCATCGGACCAGGCTGCGA
>JBBQCR010000119.1:0-9227 GCA_038318935.1 Phycisphaerales bacterium | reverse complement strand
GTCACCCGCGCCGGTGAAGGTGATCTCGGTGCGAACGCGGGTACCTTTTTCGGGCGGAGCGAGCTTCTCGATGAGCAGTCGTCCAGCGATGCGCACAACACCGCCGTCAAGTGTGAGTGCATGCAGGCCATCACCAACCAGTCGAATCTCCTCTTCGCTGACGAGCAGTTGGCCTGAAGTCACGACCACCGGATACGGGAACTCATCCACCACAAGCCCCGCGCGTCCGACGGTCACGGTGCCGCTCGCCATGACCTCCTGGTTCGGCCCGATCGCGCGCTGCAATCGGATTTCAACGCTCGCGGTGCCGCCGAGTTCGAAGGGGCGAGCCTCGAGCGCTCGGCCAAGCCGCGCCAACTCGATCGCCAGCGTGGTCCGAACTTGCTCGTCGACAACGATTCGCAATTCGTTCTCGATCGCCTTGATGCGTTCACGAACGACCGGCGCGTCGTCGGTTGGAATGAGATGGTGGGCGAGGAGTTGCTCGTAAGACGGGCGGTGCAGCAACATCGTCATCGCTGTTCGCTGCTCACCCTTGAAGCACGCTATGAGTTTGTCGTCGAGTGCAAGTCCCGAGGCCCGCACGGTGAAATCGACTTCGGCGGCCTTGCCGGGACTCACGACCGTCCCGGTCAGATTGACGTCACCACCGGTGAGGGTCTTTCCCGTGATGTAGTCGACGGTGACGCGATCAAGATTCTCGGCGTTCTGGTCGAACGTGAAGTGCCCCTTCACGTCGACGACCGGATAGGGAAACTCTTCGTACGCCCCCTTGGCGTCGGAGAGGAAGCATTGCCCGTGCGAGCGAACCCGCGCTGGCACCAGTTCATCGCGTTCGTTGCGTGTTGGAGCGCCGCGGGAGAACTCGGCCTCGACATCAAGATGCCACGCGGTGAATCCGAAGGTCTCCAGCGCCGCAGCAACCGGTGTGGGTACCTCGAGCACTGGGGCGTGTCCCGGTGCCGAGTTCCGCGTGTCAAATCCGCGGATCGCGACGTCGAGTTCGAAGGGAGCGGTATGCATCACTTCGCTGAGCCAGCGATCGCGATCCTGCGGGTCGCGCCACTCGACACCCGCCAGCGCTGCCTGATCGAGTTCGAGTGTCAGACTCACCTCGATCGGTACCGGAACCAGTCCGGGATCCTCAGCGCTCGAAGCCAGCTCGCCGCGCAATCCCTCAAAGCGAACGCTCGATCCATCGAATCGCAGCGTTCCTTCTTTGACACGCATGGTGGGCAAACCCTCTCGGGGTTCGCGCTTGCCGTCGCGAAAGCGGCTCCAGCGGTCGCCGAGGTCGAAGTCGGGAAGCGTCAGCGTCATGTCGGCGACTTGAAACGTCAGGTTCAGTGGCGTCTCGGGTGACCATGCCATCTCGGCGTTTCGAACCTGCCCGCTGAGATCAAGCGCCGACGCGGCTTGGCGCAGCGTCAGCGGCAGCACCGCCATCATGTCACCATTGAGTGCAATGGCGTCGATCCGCACGACGATGGCAAAGGTCCGCTCGTCCCACGTTCCAGTCAACACGGGTCCGCCGTTGGCAAGATCCTGAAGGCGAAAGGCGAAGAGCGTGTCGCCACTGGGGCGCGTGGCGGAGGCAGGATCGGGCGAGAGAAAGCCGGTGAAGGAACGTGTTCCTGCCATACTCCAAGTACCGTCGCGCCCGACCGTGCCCATCTCGATGTCCAGCTTCGCCAGTTCGATGCGCAGCGGACGAAGTGGTTCGTCACCGCCCGCGACGTCCGGACGAAGGGCGAGCAGATTGAATGAGCCCGGAGCCTCTTCACGCTCGGCGGCGCGAATGATCACGTGCCCAAGGGAGACGCTCTCCACGCGCACCTGCAACAGGAAGAGCGCGCTCGGCAGCAAGCGAATGCGAAGATCCTGCGCCTGGACGACATCTGCCGCCTCGCCACGCCAACCAGGTGCCGTCAGGGTCATCGCCCCGACCCGAATCGTGCTGAGACCCTCGAGGGAGACGTCCTCGAGATGCACTTCTCCGCCAAAGGCCATGGCGAGCGCCGGCTCGAGCATGCGACGAAGCACCGAGGGGCGCGTGAGCACAAACCCCGTGACGAGGTTCAGGCCGAGCGCGATGAGCGCCTGTTTCCTCCACCATCGACCGCGCCGGGGGGGGGGGCGGGCATCGGGAGGGTCGGGCGAAGGGTGCGAGGGATCCGGTACGAGCATCGGGAAGGTGGAGATTCTACGGGGTGGTGTCGACTTCGCGCGGCACGTTCATGGCGAGCGGAGTGAATCCGTTCCGTATACTCGCGGAGAGTTCCATCATGCACCTCATGCACATCATGCACATCATGCAGCCAGCGCAGGAAAGCCCGACGACACCGGCAGCGCCCGTTGCGCCGACGGGTCTCCGCGAGACGGGAGCAATCACCGTTGCCGCGGTCGTACTTCTGATCGTTGTGATGGCCTTTGCGATTATCTCTCGATCCATGCGGCGCGTGGCGGAGCGATCGACGCAACGATCGAAGCCGACCTATCGACGCGACCCATGGCGCGAGGCTGGCAGACGAATGCAAATCCCACCGAGCGACGCGCGGGGCGAGGACAGCGAGCGGGGAAGTAGGGATGAATGACCGCCGATCCGTGGTTGTGACAGGGGCCGCCAAGCGCGTCGGTCGGGCGATCGCGATGGAACTCGCCGAGGCAGGTTGCGATCTCGTCCTCACCGCTCGTACCAGCGTCGATGAGCTGCGAGCGACCGCCGAAGAGGCGATCGCTCGGGCTGCGGGACGAGGAGCGTCGATTCGTGTCGAGTGCATGCTGGTCGACTTCGACGACCTTGCGGCCACCGAGTCGGCCGGTCACGCGATCGCGAAGCGATGCGAGGGACATCTGACGGGCTTGGTGCACAACGCCAGTTCCTACGCGCCGTCGCCCTTCGGGACGATCACGGCGAACGATTGTCTTGGGCACTTCCGTGTCAACGCCGTTGCGCCGCTGCTCTTGACCCAGTCCTTAGCGACTTCGCTCGTTGCCGGCCGCGGCGCGGTGGTGTTCTTTTCAGACATCCATGTCCTGGGTCGACCGCGCAAGCGATTCGCTGCCTATTCAATGAGTAAGGCCGCAACGACTGACCTCGTCGCGACGTTGGCCCGTGAACTCGCGCCGCACGTCCGCGTCAACGGCATCGCTCCCGGCGTGATCGCCTGGCCCGAGAACGTAGATCCGCAGGAAGTCGCCGCGTACGAACGGCGCATTCCGCTGGAGCGACCCGGCACGCCGGAAGAAGCAGCGAAACTCGTGCGATGGTTGCTGCTTGACGCGAGCTATCTCACCGGCGACGTGGTGCGCATCGACGGCGGCCGCTGGCTGCGCTGATCTGCGATCGTCACGGCTTCTTCTCGCCGCTCCACAACACCCGCTCTGCCTTGACCACCACACCATTCTTGATGGTGACGTCCCATGGCGGTGTGATCACCCATCCCTTGGATAGTTGCGGGAGGACCACCTGCGCCGCATGCGTCGGCAGGCGATCGACAAAGAGAGTACCGGTATACGCCACTGGTGTCGGCAACTGCACCAACACATATGTGGGAGACGACGCCGGTTGTGCCGCCTGCCGCTCAGCGAGATCGCGCAGGTGGTCGGCGCAGTGATTGCACGACAGGTAGTAGAGGATGAGCGTCGCATCGCGCGGAAATGCCGACGTGTCGGTCCAGCGGCCGAGCTCGGTGGCGGCGAGCGGCTTGTTGATCCACTGGATCGGACGCAGGAGCACCGTCTCGGGAAGGGAGTCTGGAAGTCGCCACGAGGGCGGCGTCGGCGCGGACACCAGCGGCACCTCAATCGGCGTGGTGAGTTCGATCGACGGAGATGGTGTGACCATCGCCGCACGCGACTCCGCACCACGAAACGCCGCCAAACGATGATCGCCGTACCAGCCCGACGCCATCGCTGTCACCATCCCGAGTACTGCGCTGACGACCGCGGTGGGGAGTGCGCTCGCCAGTGTTGCTCGTCGCCAAAGTCCCGCCCGAGCGACGGTGAAGAGCGTTCCCGCTAGGAGCGCTCCGTCGACCGTGAGCACCAGCCACGCGGGTATTGCCAGCGATCCGCCAAAGCAGCCACAGGTTCCAGCGCCGCTGCGCACGTGCAGCGTCAGCAGGGTGAGAAAGCCGACGAGGATCGGCATGACCAGCATCCAACCGACGCGCGGGGCGATGAGTGCCACGATGCCGGCGAAGGACTCAATCACGATCGCGACGACGATCACGAGGAGCGGATCGAGGTCGGAGGCGAGGATCGGTTGCGGTAGTTCGGCGGGGGTGCCAACAAACGTTTTGGCGATGCTGCCAACGAGAAGCCACGCCCCAGCGAGACGGATGATCCAGAGCAGCGACGATTCGCGGTGCGTCGATGGTGGGTTGTCGATCATGGTTTCTCTCCGGCGCCTCCGAGAGCGCTTGCGAGGTCTTGCACGCGCTGATCGCTCGGGTCGAGCAGCCGAGCCAACTCGAGCCAGGATGATGCCGCCATGCGATCACCTGACCTGAGGTACGCGTGCCCCGCTTCGACCGCCGAACGAAGCGCCGTGCGGGCCGAGTGCGGATCAGCGTGATACACCGCGGCCCAGGCGTCTCCGGCTTTCGCGTTTCGATCGAGCGCCTGCCAAGCCAGCGCGAGTTCGAAGCCGATCGACAACTCGCCGCGTTGCGACGGCGGCAGTGCCATCAGGAGTTCAACAGCGTCGCTGGCCTGTCCATGCAATCGCAGGCAGCGGGCCAGCAGCGAGCGAAAGCCGAGATCGCTCGGAGCCTTGCTGCGGGCGATCGTGGCATCGGCGACGGCATCGGCGGTGCGGCCTTGGGCCAGTCGCACTTCAGCGCGGAATGCGAAGGTCCACGGATCTTCTGCAGCGATTGCGAACAACGCGTCGGCGTCGCTGGCAGCGCCAGCGAGATCGTTGCCGCGCAGCCGGGCATTGCCGCGGTGCAGAAGATGCACCGGGTTGGTTGGTGCGAGAAGAACGGCACGGTCGTAGAGACGCAGTGCGTCGTCCGCAGCGCCAGCGCTATCAAGGATCATCGCCGCGGCGTGTTGAAGCCCGGCGTTCGTCTCGTCGTACGCTGCGGCCTTGCCATACGCCTTGGCTGCAGCAGCGCGTGCTTCCGTTGCTGCTGCGGTCTTGCCAGCGCGATCGAGCATCGACGCCTGGGCCACCAGCGCGCGGCCGAGCAACTCCTGACTCGCCGCGTTGTCGCGTCGATCGCTCGCGAAACGTGCCAGCCGCACGGCATCGTCGAGGCGGCCATCGTCGAGTGCCTTCTCAGCGGTCGCCACTGCGTCGATCCATTGGCGTTCCGAGATCGGCTGCACTGCGGTCGGTGGCGGCGAGGCCCCACGAACGTCGCATCCGACGACGCAAAGGACGTGCACGCCGCTGATGACGCATGCAGCAACAGCTATGATGAAAGTCTTATGTCGCACGGATCGATCACCGACAACGCCCCGACGGCTCCTCACGCACCCGCGCCTCTGGCGGGCGAGGAGTTACCGAAATCCTACTCGCCCAAGGCCGCCGAGCCGTTCGCGGACTCGGTGTGGAAACGATCTGGTGCGTTTCGAGCTGTCGCCGCCGCTGCGGCACCGCCCGCGAGCGAGCCCTACGCGATCTTCATCCCACCGCCCAACGTGACCGCGGCCCTGCATCTGGGACACGCCCTCAACAACACGTTGCAGGACGTTCTGATCCGGGCCCACCGCATGATGGGTTGCAACACTTTGTGGATGCCCGGCACCGATCACGCAGGTATTGCGACGCAGACCGTTGTGGAAAAGCGACTGCTGCTCCAGGGGAAGAAGCGAACGGACTTCACCCGCGAAGCGTTCATCGCCAAGGTGCAGGAGTGGAAGGACGAGTACGAGGCGACGATCGTTGGGCAATTGGAATCGATGGGATGCTCGTGCGACTTCAGTCGTACGCGCTTCACCATGGACGATGTCTGCGCCACCGCCGTGCGTGAAGCGTTCTTCCGGCTGTTCAAGGATGGCCTGATCTATCGCGGGTATCGCCTCGTCAACTGGGATCCGGTGTCGCGCACGGCACTCGCCGATGACGAGGTCGAGATGGAAGAGGTGCAGGGCCACATGTGGTACCTGCGTTATCCACTGACCGACGGCAGCGGATTCGTGACCGTCGCGTCGACGCGGCCGGAAACCATGCTCGGCGACTCAGCGGTGGCAATGAATCCCAAGGATCCGCGGGCCGCCCAGTTGCGAGGCAAGACGATCACCTTGCCGATCGTCGGTCGCGTGATCCCGATTGTCGAGGACGACTATGTGGTCCTTCCAGCGGATCTCGCGAGGCAGGTCGGCGGCAATCCCGACGATCCAAAGGCCGCCTTCGCGACCGGTTTCCTCAAAGTGACGCCAGCGCACGATCCCAACGACTGGGAGATCGGGCAGCGGCACGGGCTCGCTGCGATCAACGTGCTCGCCGAGGACGCGTCGATTTCCGATCGTCACGGCTGGGACGATGTCAGCACCGAAGCAAAGGCCTTTGTCGGTCTTTCGCGCGAGGAAGCCCGCACCAGGATTGTGCAGTGGTTCCGCGACAAGGGATTGCTGGAGAAGGCCCGTGAGTACGCCCACTCAGTCGGTCACAGCTATCGCAGTCACGTGCCCATCGAGCCCTATCTTTCCGAGCAATGGTACGTGAAGGTGACAGACGATCGGCTCGCTGGAGCAGCGCTGCGCTCGATGGTGCCCGATCAAGTGGAGGGGGCTCCGAAAGCATCAACGAAGGGCGCATCGCGGGCTGGCGATGGCGAGTTGCGGTTCTTTCCGGAGCGTTACGCCAAGACCTTTCAATCGTGGCACGAGAACATCCGTGACTGGTGCATCTCGCGGCAGCTCTGGTGGGGACATCGCATCCCGGTATGGATCGGCGAACGGAGCGATGCCTTGCCGGCAGCGATGGTGAAGGACGCTCGGCTCACGGAGATGACCCACAGCGGCCGTCGCTACGTTGCGGTGCGCGGACTCGACGATCGCGAGGCGATCGCGTGGCTCGAGTCGCACGGATTCGCGCAGGATCCTGACGTGCTCGATACCTGGTTCAGTTCGGCGCTGTGGCCCATCTCAACCCTCGGGTGGCCCGACCCCACAGCAGTCGGTCTTGAGCCGGGACTGCTCGACACCTTCAATCCAAGCAACGTTCTCTGTACTGCCCGCGAGATCATCACCCTGTGGGTCTCGCGCATGGTGATGTTCAATCGGTACTTCCTCGATGGACGATTGCCTTTCCGCGACGTGTTCATCCACGCCATGATTCAGGACGGCTTCGGACAGAAGATGTCGAAGTCGCTCGGCAACGGTGTCGATCCGCGCGACATCATCCACAGCCATGGCGCTGATGCGATGCGCTTCACGCTGGTGCAGATGACCACCAACACCCAAGACGTGCGCATGCCCGTCGACATGATCGACCCGCACTCGGGCGAGATCTTCGCGCCCAAGACGATCACTACCGCTGCTGGCTATGTGGTCTCCGACGCGATCCAGCGCTCGCCCAAGGATCCCACGAAGACAATGGTCTCGGGCTACGGGTATGCCCTGGGGATCGCGACGCCGACCGATGCCATGCCGCTGGCGCGGAACACTTCCAGCAAGTTCGACTTCGGACGGAACTTCTGCAACAAGCTCTTCAACGCCACCCGGTTCGCGCTCGGTAATTTCGCGGGTGGAACTGGCGAGCCGGTCGCGGTCTCCGAGCTTTCGCTGGTGGACCGCTGGATCATTGCTCGGCTGCAATGCACCGAGCTTGCGACGCGCGCGGCCCTCGATGCGTATCGCTTCAACGAGTACGCGGAGGCGATGTACGACTTCGTCTGGCGTGACTTCTGCGATTGGTATCTCGAGGCCATCAAGCCGACGGTGAAGAGCGACCCTCGGCAGCGACGAACTTTGCGGACGATGTTGGATGCAGCGCTGCGGCTTCTCCATCCGGTCTGTCCTTTCATCACAGAGTCGCTCTGGCCGCATGTGCAGGCGAGCGGTGCTGCCGGGATTCCGGGCATCGAGGTGCCGCCCGCGACGGTGTTGGCCTCGGCGGCGTGGCCGCGGATTGCCAGCGCGGTCGAGGACGCCGCGGCGTGCGCGACCTTTGAGCGCGTGCAGTCGCTGGTGAGCGCCATCCGCAACAAGCGCGGCGAGCGTCAGGTGCAGCCCAAGCGCAGGATCCGGCTGCAGGCGCCCAATGACCTCCTTGCGTTGGTGCGGGCGGCCGAAGGCGTGGTGGAACAACTCGCGGGCTTGGAGGGGGTGGAACTCACGGCTGCCGTCCCACCGCTCGACGCAGTGGCTTTCGCGTTTGAGGGCAGTGAGGTGATCCTCACCGGTCTCGTCGACGCCGTCGACGCAACCGCGGAACGGGGGCGTCTCGAAAAGGAGATCGCGGGACTCCGGGCGCAGATCACCGGCTTCCAGTCCAAGCTCGGCAACGCCAGCTACGTCGCCAAGGCCAAGCCGGAGCTGGTCGAGGAAACCCGGTCCAAGATGGCGAAGGCCGAAGCGGATCTTGCGGCCGCAACGCGGTTGCTGGAGTCCATTCTGAAGTAGCGATCGCCCCCCAGTGCTGGAAGTAGTGTTGGCAATGGTGTGAAGATTGCGACGCGCCAGCAGCGGGAATGCATCGCCTCGGTACCACGACGTGGAAACATCTGTCGTCCTTGTGCGTTTCCTTCGCTCGTCGGGCGAGGTGTTGACGATACGCTCTGTGTCCCGAGACCAGAGATCCCGGACCGGACGATCTTCCGCAAGAAGCCAAGGCCCCGCACGAAGCCCGAGCACAGCATGCACCATCGCGGACCGCAGCAATCGAACGGGTGTGGATGGCTGCGAAGGACGTCGATCTTCGTTGCCGCGACGATCGTGAGCGTGGTCGCTGCCTGTTCGAGTTCCACGGAGACCGTCGTGGCGCCCGGTATGCGGACGGACGCGAAGCCCGCGGCGACTGCATCCAATTCGGTCTCCGCGTCGCCCACCAGCAGCACAACCGCACCCGCTGCTGTCGCGACCGAGACGCCGCTCACTGTCGACCCGTGGACCCTGAGTGCGTCGAAGACGGACGGCTCGACACCGCCGATCGACGGATGCGTGGTGAGCAGTCGGCACTATCGGGTGCGATCGACCGTCAGTGATCAGCAGTCGGTGAAGGCGATCACGCGATTCATGGAATCGGCCTTGGAGCACTACACCTCCACGCT
>JBBQCR010000118.1:0-9283 GCA_038318935.1 Phycisphaerales bacterium | reverse complement strand
GAAAGAGTGGCTGCATGGCGCAAGACAATCCGCGCCAGGGCCCGAAAAGGATGCAATCAATTGCATTTTTCAGCGGCGAGAGCGGGCTGTGACGCAGACTCCTAGGACCTCGAGGCAGCCGAGTATTGGTAACCAGATGTCGCGAGCGTCCCTCGGTCAGCGTCGAGCTGAGCGGCTGAATCGGTGCAGGCATACAGCCGCGGCAACCGAGACGTTGAGGCTGTCGATTCCCGCCGCCATCGGGATGCGAACCAACGAATCGCAGGCGCGGAGCGATTCGGGGCCGAGCCCGGCGAACTCGCTCCCCACGATGATCGCGACCCGTTCGGGCAACTCCACCTCATCGAGCGGTCGGCTTCCCGGGCCGATCGAAGCGCCCAGCAGCGTCACCCGCCACTCGCGACGGAGTCGTTCAAGGTCGAGATCCCAGTGCGCGCTGCGGGCCGTCGGAATCGCCAGCGCGTGTCCCATCGAGACGCGGAGGCACTTGCGATAGAGCGGGTCGTGGCAGCGAGCGCTGAGGACGACGGCGTCGACTCCGAACGCGGCCGCGTTTCGGTAGAGCCCGCCGATGTTGTCGATGCTGTTGATGTTGTCGCACAGCAGAAGCGTGAGCTGCTCACGGCGCGGGACGGCGACATCGAGCGTCCATCGGTCCGGCGATGGGCGACGGCCGATCGCCAGTGCGCCTCGGTGCACGTTGAAGCCGGCGATCCCCTCAAGGATTCGCTCGGAAGCAATGAACAGCGGAACATCCGCCGCTCCCGCAGCGTCCATCGTCGCTCGCATGCTCTCCGCGTGCCGCTCCTCGACGAGCACCGACTTCGTGACCCCAGGCAGCGCCAGCATGCGATCGATGATGAGTCGCGTTTCGCCGACGAAGAGGCCCGGTCGGCCTTCAGGGCCGAGGGTGTCGCGATCCTGCACCGCGCGATAGTCCTCGATGCGATCGTCGTTGGGTCGTTCAATTCGAATGATGCCCGGCGACGTCGACATGGACTCATTGTGTCCGCCGTTACACTCCGATGCGAATGACCGAGGACGCTTCCGATCGCCGCCCCGAAAAGAACGACGAGATGGGCGGATTTTCGGTCGAACATCCAACCGAGACGACGCGTGAAGATCGCCGTGTCGAGCAGCTTCTTCAGCATTCGATTGACGTAGATGCCCTTGCCGAAGCGGTCGAGGCACAAGAGGCGCCCGACGCGGCCGATACGCTTGAGCGGCTCGAAGAGGACCAGGCCGCCGATGTCTTGGCAGAGATGGACATCGAGAGCGCTGCCGACGCGCTCGCCCACATGATCACCCAGTTGGGTGTCAGCGTGTTGGAAGATCTCATCGAGGAGGATCCTCGCTACGCGGGCAAGCTCATCGAGAAGATGGCTCCCGACGACGCGGCGGATCTACTGCAGGCTCTGCCGGACGAGTATCGCGATCGTCTGCTCGGCACGCTCGGCAAGGTCGAAGCGGTGCAGTTGCGCCGCTTGCTCGACTACGACGAGCGATCTGCGGGCGGCATGATGACGACGGACTACCTCGCGGTCCGCGACTCGATGACCGTGGCGGAGGCCGTTGAGGCGATTCGTCGGGCAGAGACGCCGACCGAGTGGATCTACGTCTTCGTCGTCGATTGGCGCGGCACACTCAAGGGACGTGTGACCATGCGCCGTCTGCTCCTGGGGAAGCCCGAGCAGCGGATTCTCGAACTCTGCGAAAGCCCGGTCGACGCCGTGCATCCGGACCTGCCGCGCGACGAGGTTGCGCGGGAGTTCGAGAAGTACGACTATCTCGTGCTGCCGGTTGTCGATGAGCAGCATCGCCTGCTCGGCATCATCACCGTCGATGACGTACTCGATTCGATCCGGCAGGAGAGCACCGAAGACGCCCAGACCATGGTCGGCGCAGGCAAGGAAGAGGCCGTCTTCTCTTCCGCGCGAGACAAGTTCTTCAGCCGCTTGCCGTGGCTGGTGGTGAATCTCTTCACCAGTTCGCTCGCGGCGATCGTGGTCTTCCAGTTCACCGATCTCGTCGCTCAGCTCGCGATTCTCGCGGTAATCATGCCGGTGATCGCGAACCAGGCAGGCAACGCCGGACAGCAGTCGCTCGCGGTCACGCTTCGGGGCATCGTGTTGGATCAGGTCAGGCCCAACACCGCACGCACGTTGATTCTTCGCGAGGGCTTTGTCGGTTTCCTGAACGGAACGCTCAATGGCGTGCTCATGGGAACAATCATCGCCGCGATCGAATGGTTCATGGTGCCGGACTCCAACGCGTGGGGACTTGGTGCGGTCGTCGCCATCGCGATGACCGTCGCATTGACCGTCGGTTGCGTCGTTGGAACCGCGATGCCGCTGACACTCCGACGGCTCGGCGCGGATCCCGCCACAGCGTCCACCATCTTCCTCACGATGGTGACCGACAGCTTTTCCTTCTTCACGTTTCTCGGGCTTGCGAGCCTGCTCCAGCACTGGTTCCTGTAGCGTCAGGTTCGTCGTGTCTCGGCCAGAGCCCACGCGTACTCTGCGGCGATCGGCGCGGGCGGCGCACCCTTGAGTTCCGTCCAGGCGGTCAGCGGCCAGTACGGATTACGCAGCAGTTCACGGCCAAGGAACACGAGATCCGCCTTGCCCTCGCGCACGATCGCGTCGGCCTGTGCCGGCTCGGTGATCATGCCGACGGCACCGGTGAGAACATCCGCCTCGCGTCGCAGTCGCTCGGCGATCGGCACTTGATATCCCGGTCCACTGGCGATCTTTGCAGACCGAGACGCGCCGCCGCTGGAGCAGTCGATCAGGTCGACACCGCCTCGCTTGAGAAGCTTCGCAAACTCGACGGAGTCGTCGACGGTCCAGCCGTCCTCGACCCAATCGGTGCCGGAGATGCGAACCAGAAGCGGCATCGAATCGGGCATCACCTGGCGCACGGCCTTCACCGTTTCCAGCGGAAAGGACACGCGGTGATCGAAGGGGCCGCCGTATGCATCCGTGCGCCGATTCATGAGCGGCGAGAGAAAGCTGTGACCCAGATAGCCATGCGCGAAGTGCAGTTCGATGACCTCGAATCCAGCGGCAATCGACCGGGTCGCGGCGGCGGCAAACGCATCGCGCACGCCGCGAATTTCGGCGATGGTGAGTTCGTGCGGCACCGGACCGTCCTGACCGAATCGCTCCGCAGTCGGCCCGACCGGCATCCAGCCACCTTCTTCAACAGGCACGTAGCCGTTGGACTTGGGATGCCACGGTCGGTGCCGAGACGCCTTCACACCAGCGTGCGCAAGCTGAATCCCAGAGACCGATCCGCGATCAGCGATGAACTTTGTCGCCCGGCGCAGGCCGTCGATGTGCTCGTCCTTCCAGATGCCGAGACAGTTGGGAGTGATGCGCCCCACCGGATCGACCGCCGTCGCCTCGCAGAGGATCAATCCCGTTCCACCCACGGCGCGGGTGCCCAGATGCACCACATGCCAGTCGGTCGCAAAGCCATCGACCGATGAGTACTGACACATCGGAGAGAGGACGATGCGATTGCGAAGCGTGACCCCGCGGATCGAAAGCGGGCTGAAGAGATCGGGAGTGGATGACATGGATGACATGGATGACATGGATGACATGAATAGTCAGTCAATCAGAGAAGCGCACGTCCGCCCAGTCACACGCAAACTGCGGCGCCGAATCAGGAATGTTCGCTTTACTGATAGTTGTCCAACGGCGGGCATGCGCACACCAGGTTGCGATCGCCGAAGGGATTGTCGACTCGGCCCACATGCGGCCAGAACTTGAACTCGCGAAGCCATTTCGCCGGATACGCGGCCTTCTCGCGTGAATAGCTGTGCTTCCAGACATCGCCGCTCACCGCCGCCGCGGTGTGCGGGGCGTGCTTGAGCACGTTGTCGTCCCTACTCGCCTTACCTTGTTCGATCTCGCGGATCTCTTCGCGGATGGCGATGAGCGCGTCGCAGAAGCGATCAAGTTCCTCCTTCGACTCGCTTTCGGTCGGCTCGATCATCAGCGTTCCCGGCACCGGCCAACTCATGGTGGGAGCGTGGAAGCCGAAGTCGATGAGTCGCTTCGCGATGTCGTCGATCTTGATGCCGGCGCTGGCATCGAACGGACGACAGTCGACGATGAACTCGTGGGCGCAACGTCCGTTGCGGTTGGCGTACACGATCGAGTAGTGACCCTTCAGTCGATGGGCCATGTAGTTGGCGTTGAGGATGGCGGCTTCGGTTGCCTTGCGAAGTCCGTCGGCTCCCATCAGTGCGATGTAGACCCACGAGATCGGCAGGATGCTCGGGCTTCCATAGGGAGCGGCGCTGATCGGCCCGATGGCGTGGCGACCGGCCGATTCCGGCCGCGAGACCGGATGGCCCGGAAGGAAATCCGCCAAGTGCGCCGCGACGCCGATCGGGCCCATGCCCGGGCCGCCGCCGCCGTGCGGAATGCAGAAGGTCTTGTGCAGATTCAGGTGGCAGACATCGGCGCCGATGTCACCCGGTCGCGTGAGTCCAACCTGAGCGTTCATGTTCGCGCCATCCATGTAGACCTGGCCGCCGTGCTTGTGCACGATCTCGCAGACCTCGCGGATGCTCTCTTCGAAGACGCCTGAGGTCGAAGGGTACGTGACCATCACCGCCGCAAGATGCTTGGCGTGCTCTGTCGCCTTGGCGCGTAGGTCGTCGAGCTTGATATAGCCCATGTCATCGCACGCGATGACCACCACCTTCAGGCCCGCGACCACCGCGCTTGCGGGGTTGGTGCCGTGCGCGGTTTCCGGAATGAGGCAGATGTCGCGATGGCCTTCGCCGCGATGCTCGTGATAGGCGCGGATCACCAAGAGACCCGCGTACTCGCCCTGCGAACCCGCGTTGGGTTGCAGCGAGACTGCGGCGAAGCCCGTGATCTCCGAGAGCCACCCTTCGAGTTGGCGGAACATCTCCGCATAGCCCTGCACCTGCTCCTTGGGGGCAAACGGATGAATGCGTCCGAACTCCGCCCAGGTCACCGGGATCATTTCGCTCGTGGCGTTGAGCTTCATGGTGCACGAGCCGAGCGAGATCATCGATTGGGCCAGCGAGAGATCGCGGGACATCAATCGGAAGATGTATCGCAGCAGTTCGGTTTCGCTGTGATAGCGGCTGAAGACCGGGTGGGTCATGAAGCTCGACGTGCGCCGCATCGCGGTCGGCACGGTCGAGGTCGGGTTTGCGGCGATAGTCGCTGGCTTGCCAGCGGCGAAGATCGCCAGCAGCGTCGCCAGTTCGGCTTCACTGGTGCATTCATCGAGCGAGACGCCGACGCTGCCGTCACCGTATGGTCGCAGGTTCATGCGCTTCGCCTGCGCCGCCGCGTGGACGTCGCTTGCCTTCATGCCGCCGCCGAGCTTCACCCGCAGCGTGTCGAAGAACGATCGACCGCCGACGTCGTGGCCGAGCTTCTTCAGTCCTTCGGCGAGTGCGCAGGTCATGCGATGCACGCGGGTCGCGATCGCCTTCACGCCCACGGGTCCGTGGTATGTGCCGTACATACCGGCGATGATCGCCAGGAGCACCTGTGCCGTGCAGATGTTGCTGGTGGCGCGCTCGCGACGGATGTGCTGCTCGCGGGTTTGGATCGCCATGCGAAGCGCGGCATTGCCGTGGCTATCGCGCGAGACGCCGATGATGCGTCCGGGCATCTTGCGCACGAACTCGCTCTTGGTGGCGATGAACGCGGCGTGCGGGCCGCCGCATCCGAGCGGAACGCCGAATCGCTGCGAGTTGCCGACGCAGATGTCGGCGCCCCATTCGCCTGGCGGGACCAGCAGCGTCAAGGACAGCAGATCGGCTGCCGCGACGACCATCGCGCCCTTGGCGTGGGCCCGGTCGCAGAGCGGCTTGTAGTCCTCAATGCGGCCATCGGTCGTCGGATACTGAACCAGCACACCACAGCAATCATCAGTGATCGCAACGCTTGCCGGATTGCCGATGACGATCGTGATTCCCAGGTGCTTGGCGCGCGTCTCGACCACCGCGATCGTTTGCGGATGGCAATCCTCGGCAACGAAGAAGGTGTTGCGTGTACCGCCGTCGCCGTTGACGATGCTGTGGCACATCGACATCGCTTCCGCTGCAGCAGTACCTTCGTCAAGCAGCGACGCGCCGGCCAGCGGCAATCCGGTGAGGTCAGCGATCATCGTCTGGAAGTTGAGAAGCGCCTCCAACCGGCCCTGCGCGATTTCGGCCTGATACGGCGTGTACTGGGTATACCAACCGGGGTTCTCAAGGATGTTGCGCAGGATCACGCCTGGCGTGATGGTGTCGGAGTAGCCCATGCCGAGGAAGCTGCGGAAGATCTGGTTCTTCGACGCCAGCTTCTTCAGGGACTCGAGCGTCTCGAACTCGCCGCGCTCGAGAAAGCCACCGTCGTTGGTCGGGTCGGCGATGTCCAGCGACCTCGTGAGGCGAATACTTGCGGGGATCGTCGCGGACAGGAAGTCGTCCATCCGACTGAAGCCCAGCGATGTCAGCATCGACGCGATGTCCGGTTCGCTCGGGCCGATGTGACGGCGGCGGAAGGTGTCCAGCGGCGGAAAGGCGTGGGTCGAGGCGGCTGAAGCGGCGTCCAAAGTCGACTGGGGCGTGGTCATGGTGGAGGCTCGAACCGGTCCGGTGCGGAGGGCACGCGACTGGCGATGGGAAAAGTTCGGAGTATAGGAAGGTCGACGATGCGAATCCGCAGCGTGATCAGGGCAATTACGGGGTTCGGCGGCTGGCCAGTGCCCGGTTTCATCGCGGATCGACCAACCGAGACTGGACGCGACTGCAGCAACCGCGATCCGCGGGCGCGGTTTGCTGATGCCGCCTCTTCGTCCAGTCGCTGATTCGCTTCGCGAGCGCCGATCGGGTGAAATCCTCGTTTCTCACATCTCGGACCGGCGTTGACGATTCGTCGAATCACCAAAGCCCGCTCGAAGGAACCGCGTATGCGATCCGACACCAAGCGACTCACGCTCACCTCCCTGACGTCCTTCGTTCTCGTCATGGGCTCGTTTGCGGGCTGGAGTCCGTACGCGATCGCGCAGGACACTGCTCCCGCTGCCGTGAAGACAACCGAGCCGCAAGCCGAGACCCCCAAGGAGAAACCGGCGGGCCCGCAGCGCGGCACGATCATTCGTGAGCCGGTCAATCCGTATCGGTTCCAACCGCCAGCCGATGCGATCGCGGTCGACGCCGCGACGGTCGACCTCAAGAAGGTCTTTGAGGATCTCGGACCCGATGCCATCGAGTGGTTTCAGCATGTGCAGACGCTGTCGAATCCGTGGTTCGACGGACGGGCGCCGGGCACAGAAGGACACGATCGCGCTGCCGAGTACTTCTCCTGGTGGATGAAGAAGATCGGACTCGCCCCGGCCTTCGGCGGTCCGAGCGAGGGAAGCGAACCGACGTACTTCCAACCGTTCGAACTGACCGGCAAGGAACGGCAAGTGAAAGCATCGACCGTTGCGGTGCTGGGCAACAAACTCGCCTCCGGCAAGGACTACGCGCCGATGGGCGTTTCCGGATCGGGTGCGGTCACGGGCTCACTTGCGTTTGCGGGATATGCGATTGCGGCGGGTGAGGATGGATACACCAGCTTCGACAGCGATGATGACATTCGTGGTCGGGTGGTCATGTTCTTTCGCTACGAGCCGCTCGACGCCGACGGTAAGAGTAAGTGGGCGGGCAATCGTTTCTCGGCGTTCGCGAACCTCGCCGGGAAGCTCGAAGAACTCACCAAGCGCGGCGCCGTCGCCATCATCATGGTGAATCCGCCGGGAGCGAAGGAAGGCAAAGAGGGCCTCGAGGATCTTCGCACCAGCCGCTGGGGCGAACAGCTCAAGGTCCCGTTCGTGCAGATGTCGGCCGAGGCGGCCGATGCCCTCGTGAAACAGGCTGACCTCAAGGGTCGCGACCTGCTCACGCTCCGCAAGCTGTGCGACGACGCCGCCACAACCGACTTCGCGATGCGGGAGTCCATCAAGGTGACCGTCGAGAGCGAAGTCAGCGACGGCAAGGTGCCGGCGAAGAACGTCGGCGGCATTCTCGCGGGCAAGGGAGCGCTCAAGGACGAGTGGATCGTGGTCGGAGGTCACTTCGATCACGTTGGTTACGGTTACTTCGGCAGTGATCCGAGCAATCGTGGCAAACTGCATCCCGGCGCCGATGACAATGCCAGCGGCAGTTCGGGTGTGCTGGTGCTTGCACGGCAACTGAAGGAGGCGTACGACGCGGCGCCTGCCGACGCGAACATGCGCAGCGTGCTCTTTCTCGCGTTCAGCGCCGAGGAAAGCGGCCTCGATGGATCGAAGCACTGGGTGAAGCACCCGACGATCGCGGCGGACAAAGTGGACGTCATGCTCAACATGGACATGATCGGCCGCCTGCGTTCTGACACGCTCTCCGTCGGCGGATACGAAAGCGCCGTCGACTTCGACAAGTTTCTCGATCCGATCTTCGCCAAGAGCGGACTGGAGATCCATGCCGATCCGAGTGGACGCGGCCCGAGCGATCACGCCAGCTTCTATGGCGCTGGGATTCCCGTACTCTTCTTCTTCACCGGTACGCACGACGTCTATCACCGCCCCGGCGACAAGGGATACACGGTCAATCCGGGTGGCGCAATCAAGGTCATCAATCTGGTTCGCGAGATCGCGATGAAGGCCGCGAGCGATCCCGTCGGTTTGAAGTTCAAGTCGACTGAGGGTGGCGCTACACCCGATCGCGGCTACGCGGCAGTACGGCTTGGTGTGATGCCGGCGATGGGTCAATCGGACGAAACCGGCGTGAAGGTCGAGTCGGTCTCTGCCGAGACCTCTGCGGCTGACGCCGGCATCAAGCCCGGCGACACGCTTCTCACGTGGGATGGGAAGGAACTCATCGGTACTGGCGACATGATGGCGAAATTGCGTGAGCACAAGCCTGGCGACGTGGTGAAGATCATGCTTCGTCGCGATGGCAAGGAACAGGAAGTCACCGTGACGCTCAAGGCAAGCAAGCCGCGGGAGTGAGCGGCCCGGCCTCGCTGGGCGACGCGGTACGATCCGCGTCCCATGACTTCTACGAATTCGATCGCGGACTACGTCACCCTCGGCCGTTCCGGACTGCGGGTCTCACCGATCTGTCTCGGTGCGATGACCTTCGGTGAGGAGTGGGGCATGGGCTCCGACGTGCCGACCAGCGACGCCGTCATTTCCCACTATCTCGAGCGGGGCGGCAACTTCATCGACACCGCCAACATGTACACCAAGGGCCACTCCGAAGTGATCC
>JBBQCR010000117.1:0-9297 GCA_038318935.1 Phycisphaerales bacterium | reverse complement strand
CGGTCACTCTTCCTCTTCGCCGAATCCCACCTTCACGAGTTGCATGAGCGCGGCGCTCGCCTGCGTTTCGTCGCTGCCGTCGCAGGTGATCTCGATCTCGGTGCCGCAGGTGCCGGCGAGCATCAGCATCTGCATGATCGACTTGCCGTCGACGGCCTCGTCCTGATCGGTGCGCCGGACCGTGACGCCGCAGTCAAACTCCATCGCCTTTTCGACAAAAGTCATCGCTGGCCTCGCATGGAGGCCAAGCCGATTGCTGATGACGACGCGAACGGCACGCACGGCGTGTTTCTGACTCCCTCAATTTGCCTCGTGACGCTTAGCGCGCCGAGGTCTGCTTCTGATCGGCCTCTTCGAGCAGGGTGACCACGTCGTCGACCGACGCAGCCTGTCGCAGGAAACGGCGGAACTGATCGCGGCTGAGATTTCCGAAGATCGCTTCCATCGCGTCCAAGTGCTCTTCGGGTCGATCCTCGGGCGAGAGCAGGAGGAAGATCGAGTGGACCGGTTGCTTGTCGAGGGCGTTGAACTCGACGCCACTCTTGGAGACGCCGACCGCGACCACGAGTTGCTTCACCGAACTGGTCTTGGCGTGCGGCACGGCGACGCCGTGTCCGAAGCCGGTCGAACCACGATTCTCGCGGGCGATGATGGACTTCACAAAGGTGTCGCGCAACTCGACGGTGATCTTTCCAGCCTCGACGAGGCTGTCGACGAGTTCGCGGATCGCGTCGTCGCGTTTGGTTGCGACGAGCGCGGGGAGAATGGCTTTCTTGACGACGATGTCGCGGAGCTTCATGGCGGTCTTTCCGGTGCGTGCCGTCAACCGACGGAGCGAACCAAATCGGGCGGGTGCCCAGCGGTGGCTCTTGGAGGTCGCATCACGTCCAAAGCCTTCAGGAGCAGAGCGGACGCTGATGATCAGTGCTTGTGATTTCGCACACGATCCTTGTAGTCGGTGATCTGGCGAATTGAGCGATCGACGCAGAGGTCAACGCATGCGTAGAGATCGTCGTGCTTGGCGTTGGCGACGAAATCTTCGTGATGTTCGACGTCGGTCTTCACTTCAACGTGGTAGCCGATGGGTTCCTTTTCGAGCACCACATAGATGCCCTGCACCCGATCGAAGTGCTTGCGAATGCGGTCCGTCTTGCGGTTGATGTACTCCTCAATCGCGGGAGTGACGGTGATGTGCTTGGCGGTGATGGTGGTCTGCATGAAAAACCAAAGGTGAAACCAACGAGCAGCCTGTCGGAAGTCGGCTACGGGACTTGAGGAGGCATCGGGAGAGCATACGGGGCGGGCGGGGAACTCTACGGAGACACGCTGCGGGGCCGGGCAGGCGGAAGCGGGTCGCGGTGCGGTCCCTCCTGATGAGGCGGCACGAGCACGCCGCCGGAAACGAGGTACCGCAACGCTTCGTCGATAGTAATCGGCAGTTCGTGGACCTCGTCACGGCGAACGGACACGGTCCAGCCGGTGAACGGGGGCGAGCTGGGAATGAAGACCGTCAGGGCCTCACCAGACTCGTTCTCGACGGCTCGCATCGCGGTACCGGTGAGCAGGCCGATCGACCAGACGCCCGGTCGCGGGTACTGCACGAGAACGACGCGGCTGAACTTCATCCGGTTGTCCTCGGATCCGCCGTCCGAGAAGAAGAAACCCACGATCTGCTTGATATGGGGATAGATCTGCCGGACAAGGGGAACGCTGGTGAGGATCCGTTCCATCAGCTCAAACAGCGACCGGCCGACCCACCCGCCGACGAGGCGTCCCGCGACATACACGAACACCAGCGCGACCACCAGTCCGAAGAGGTTGGTGTACCAGTGAGAATCCCACCAGGACTGCACTTCGCGGGTTCGCAACTCAGCGATGATCGCGTCGGAAGAGGGCGGTGTACGCATCGCGGCGGTGCGTTCGGCGACCGCGGCCTTCACGGCATCTGGTGAGGGTTCGAAACGACCGTTCAGGGGACCAGAGGACGCGCTGCCCCAGGCCAAGACTGCTCGCGCGGCACCGTTGATCGGCTCGGCAACGTTGCGACTGATGAACTGGTAGGCCGCGACGAGGATCCACAGCGTCAGGATCGACGGCAGGATCACCGCGAGGCCGCGCAGGAACGCTCGCTTGACGCCAAATCGAGGCAGCGTGGCGGCAGTAGATCCGGTTGGTTCGCCCGGAGAGGGCAACGAGACCGGGCGTTGTGGATCGGGGATGGGATCTGCCATGGTCGAGTGGCACTGCGTCGCTGCGACGCTGGAGTGTAGAGGCACTCCGACACGGCTTCAACGAAGGGAGCGGATGCTACCGAGCCGGCAGTTGGTTGGCGAGCGGTCGCAGAGTCACCGCGACCTCGGTGTAGATCTCGGCGCGACGGTATCGCACAGTGACCACATCGCCGACATTCTTTGCAGCGACGACCAGCGCGAGTTCGCGGCTGGAACGGACGGGCTTCCCGTCGATCGCGACGATCACATCACCGATCTTCAGTCCTGCGGCGCGGACGGCGCTCTTGGGCAACGTGTCGCGGATCCTGATTCCTTCGGGCACTTCGACGATTTGGATGCCGAGCGACGCATCACCGACCCGCACCGCGTCATCGATCGCACCCCGCGCCTTCAGCCATTCCTTCCATTGCCGTTCGATGTCCCCTAAGGGCTTGCCGAAGATCTCCTCCATCGCCTTCGCGCCGGTCGGATCTTTCGGAAACGTCTTCACGAGCGCCGCGTAGAACGGCACCAGCTTTCCGCGGTCGGCCACGTACTCGAAGATGGATCGCACCTGCGGGTACAGCGCCTGGGCCCGGTCCATGAACTCCTCGGGCTTGAGGGCGAACAGTTTCGACCACGACAGCGCACCGTTGCCCAGGACCGCGCGTCGGGCGAGATTGTGCCGGGTGTTCGGAAGGAAGCGGATCTCATCGCCTTGGAACTCGAAGTTCTCAAAGAGCGACGCGAGTCCCTCCTGAATCCAGATCGGGTGCTTCTGCCGCACGCGCTCCATGCTGCCGTAGTGCATGAGGTGCACGAACTCGTGCTGCAGGCTTTCGCCGATGTCGCGGGCGATGAGCATCCGCAGCCGATGCTCGTAGACGCCGGTGGTTTGGGGATCGTCGAAGTAGGTCTTCGCGTCCTTGGTCGTCGGCACCGCGATCAGGGTCGGATAGTTCGGCGTGTCACCGAAGAGATGTGTTGAAAGCCAATCGGCCTCGCGCTCGATCAGCGCGCGCATCTCCTTATGCGGTTCCTCGTCGAGGCAAGTTGCATAGAAGAGCCGACGTTTGAGGTCGCTCTCGAAGCGATAGTTCTTGTCGCCGTGGAGCCGCTTCCACTCGTCTTGTTGCGGACACGCGGCAACCTCGACGGACTTCGTCGATGGATCATTCGGCTTGTCCGGGCTGGCGGTTGTACCCGACGCGGGCAGCGTGATCGGCTCGCCCTTCTTGACGCGGTCACGGGCTTCGAGGATCGCCGTGAAGGTCGGATGATCCTTGATCGGTTCGAGATCCGGATCGGACTCCATCGTGTCGAAGTCGCGGAAGCCCGCCTTGACGGCATCAATGAGAGCGCCGGCCGCAGCATCCTTCGCGCCGAGTTGAGCGTGACAGCACGCCGCGTTGTAGAACATGATCGGATCGCGACGAACGTCGCGGGTGAACTCGGCGATCAGCGTGAGGGCATCCTGCCACTGATGGGCCTCAAGCGTGCGATCGATCTTGCGTTGCAGTAGGTCCGCTGCTGCGGCGTCCAGTGGCGGGGCGCTGCCGCGGGCCAAGGGGGCGCTGCTCGCGCTGACATGCGTGACGCACGCGAAGATCAAGACGCTGAGAAGGAAACGTGAGAGTCGGCGCACTCGCTCATGCTACGCAGAGGCGATGGCGATCGGAAGGGGAATCACGCCACGCGCGATTCGGTGGACGACTTCGGGCAGGGCAACACACTCCTCCGCGAAGACTCGCGCCGCCAGCGCCGACGCCGTATCGCCCGGGAGAACCGAGCAACGCCGCTGAAGGAGGATCGGTCCCCGGTCGTACTCGTCGTCGACCGCGTGCACTGTGCATCCTGATTCAGTCACGCCAGCGGCAAGCACCGCCTCGTGGACCCGGTCGCCGTACATGCCGCGGCCGCCGAACGCGGGGAGGAGCGCAGGGTGGATATTGATGGTGCGTCCGGTCCACAACGGGGCGAGACGAAACTTGCGGAGGTAACCGCAGAGCGCGACCAGCGTCACGCCGTTGGCGACGAACGCGCGGTCGATCTGTTCGGGGATCGGCGATCGCTGATCGGTTACCAGCACTTCCAGCCCCGCGGCTCGGCAGCGGGCGACTCCGGGCACATCGTCCCGATGAGCAACAACGACCGCGATGGTCGCGGGAATCGCCTCCCGCGCGATCGCCGCGGCAAGATTCGTCGCTGTGCGACCGCCGCCGGAAATGAGGAGTCCGATGCGGAGCATATGGATCAGCCGCGACCGGTCGGGTCGACAGCAGCGAGGGGCATGGATGAGGCGTTTCGGAAAGGAATGGGAGTTCCTGCGGCGTCGGTCGAGACCAGCGTGACGGTTGCGGCGGTGACCGCCACGCGTTCGCCGCTGGAGTAGCGCTCGGCGTCGACCTGCACTTCGACCGTCACCGAGGTCGTGCCGCATCGCCGGGTGCGGGTCATCAGCGTCACCACGTCACCCATCCAGACCGGCTGATGGAACTCGACCGCCTGAATGGCGACCGTCACCCAGCGATGCAGGCCGTGACGGCGGGCCTCGATGTAACTCGCCTGATCGATCAGGGAGAGGATCACACCGCCGAAGACCGAGCCCTGGTGGTTGGCGTCCTTCGGCGAGGTGAGATTCCGCAGGGCCAGCGTCCAGTCTGCGTCGGCGTTGAGCGGAAGGGGGACGGTGGGCGGCGTAGTCATCGGTCGGGCATCTTCCCCCGGCTCGGGTGGCCGTGCAACGTGGACGGGGAAGTCGCTCCTTTTGCCCGTCGTCTCCGCAACGGACCGATAGAGCCTGCATGGTCGAGCCACGGGTCAGCGTCATCATTCCGAATTTCAACAACGGTCGCGGCAACGCGGTCGATGGTCGCGACCTGATTGGCGAACTGTTCGCGTCGCTGGAGCGCACGCTTGCCGAGGAGATCGTTCCGTTTGAGATCGTCGTCGCCGACGACGGATCGACCGACGATTCGCTGGAGACCTGTCGAGCATGGTCGCGGAAGGTGGGCAAAGATGGCCAGCCGTTTCTTCGGCTCATCGAACTCGAACATCGCGGCGTCCTTTCGGCCGTGCTCAATGTGCTGGAGCGCGAGTCGCGCGGAGAGATCCTCGCCCGGCTCGATGGTGATGTGCTCCTTCGCACGCCGTGCTGGCTGTCGGCCTTGGTAAACCTCTTCGATCGCGATCCGTCGATCGGCGTGATCGGTGGGGTGCAACTCCTGCCTGACGGAACTGTGCATGCGTTCGGCGACGAGTTGTGGAGTCCGCGCGGATATCGGCATGTCGGACACGGCGCCGATCTCGCCACGCTCCAGGCCGATCGCGAGGTCGACACGATGATGGGCTGCTTCTACGCGACGCGACGGGCGGTGCATGCTGCCGTCGGCGAATACGACGAGTCGGTGCTGCGTGGTCAGACCGAAGAGTACAGCGTCCGGGTACGACTCGCGGGATGGAAGATCGTTGCGACGCCAACGGTAGTGTTCGAGCATTGGCACACCGATCGCGCGCCGCGCGCGAACGTCGCTGATCGTCCCGAGTCGCTGGACGAGGCGCTGGCACGATTCCAAGCGAAGTGGGGGTTTGATCGTCTGGCACCTGATCTCGCGGCGGTGCGGGATCGCTATCTCGGCACGCCGCTTTGGTATCGCGACCACAAGGCGCTCGCGTTGCCTGCCGCGGGCGACGAGTGGGAGCGACTTGGCCGCGACACCGTGCTCGCGCAGTCGCTCGCTGAGGACTTTGACCTCGCTGCGATCGCCATCCGCGCCGCGAGTGGACCGGTGACAGTGACGCATGTCGGTTCGCGCTGCGGTTGCCTCGGTCACGCGATCGGGCGCGCTCATGGTCAGTACGAAGGGTTCGAAGAAGCTGGCTCCGCCGCGGACGCGGCCGCGCGCAGTCAGGCGTTTGCTGCGGCTGGACCGAATGCACCGCGATTTCACGCGATCGCCGATCTCGCCCAACTTCCGCTTGCCGACGCGAGTCGACCAGTCGTCCTGGTCACTGGGGCGATGGAGCGGTATTGGAACCCGGTGGGGCTGCTGCGTGAGTGTCGCCGGGTGCTGACGCCGCGAGGCATCCTGATGATCCGAACACGGCTGCGGGAGAGTGCCTTGGACCAAACCGCAGACCGCGACCATCGCTTCACCAGCGACGAATTTCTCACGCTGCTGCGGCACGTCGGTGGCCTCGAGCGATTCGGCTTCGACCCGCGCATCACCGCGTCGGGATGGCTCGAGTGCTGCGTCACGCCGAGCGCCATCGAATCCGGTCGCGGCTACTTCGCGCGGCAGCATCACGTGCGTGGCACGACGGCAGCCTGAATCGAACGCCTCACGCTCGCGTGCCCGCTTTCGCCCGCGACTTCTTGGCGGGCTTGGCTTCGCTTCGGACGGTCGCGGTCGGTTCGGTCGACGGCTCGGAACGCTTGCCCTTCAGCATCGACTTGAGATACGCCCCGGTGTAGCTCTTGGGATGTTTGGCGATCGTCTCAGGCGTACCGACCGCGAGAATCTGACCGCCGCGATCGCCGCCGTCGGGACCGAGATCGATGATCCAGTCGGCGCACTTGATGACGTCCAGATTGTGCTCGATCACGACCAGGGTGTGGTTGGCATCGGCGAGGCGCCCGAGCACGCCGATCAGCTTGCGCACGTCGTCAAAATGCAATCCGGTCGTGGGCTCGTCGAGGACATAGAGCGTTCGCGCGGCGGTGCCATTGACGTTGCTCGCCGTGCCGAGTTCGGCGGCGAGCTTCACGCGCTGCGCTTCGCCGCCAGAAAGCGTCGTCGAAGCCTGTCCCAATTGCACGTACCCGAGTCCAACTTCCTGCAGGCATTCGAGCATGCGGCGAATGCGCGGATGCGACTCGAAGAAGGGGACCGCGTCGTCGATAGTCATGTCAAGGACGTCGGCGATGGTCTTGTGCTTGAAGCGGATCTCCACCGTTTCGCGGTTGTAGCGCGTGCCCTTGCAGGTGTCGCAGACGACAAAGACGTCGGGAAGAAAGTGCATCTCGATGCGCCGCAGCCCTTGGCCTTGGCACACTTCGCAGCGCCCGCCCTTGACGTTGAAGGAGAATCGCCCCGGCTCGTAGCCGCGGATCTTCGACTCGCTGGTCATCGTGTAGATCTTGCGGATCTCGTCGAAGATGCCGGTGTAGGTCGCAGGATTCGAGCGCGGCGTGCGGCCGATCGGTGACTGGTCGACTTCGACCACGCGCTCGATCTGCTTGAGTCCGGTGATGCGATCGTGCTGACCGGGCACGAGCCGCGCCTCATGCACTTCCACCTGCGCCGACTTCAAAAGGATCTCGTTGACCAACGTCGATTTGCCTGATCCCGAAACGCCGGTGACGCAGACCATGCCACCGAGCGGAAAGCTCACATCGATCGACTTGAGATTGTTCGCCCGCGCCCCCTTCACGACTAAACCTGAACTCGGATCCATCGTCCGGCGCTTCGCAGGCACGTCGATCATGCGACGACCGGAGAGGTACGCGCCGGTCAGCGAGGTCGGATGGCTTGCGACATCGATCGGTGTGCCGCTTGCGACGATCGTGCCGCCGTGGCGACCGGGACCAGGACCAACGTCCACCACCCAATCAGCGGCCCGGATCATGTCCTCGTCGTGCTCGACGACGAGCACGGTATTGCCGATGTCAGCCAAGCGGCGCAGCGTCGCGACAAGTCGGTCGTTGTCCTTCTGATGCAGGCCGATGGTCGGTTCGTCGAGCACGTACGCCACGCCGACCAAACCCGATCCGACCTGCGTTGCGAGCCGGATGCGCTGGGCCTCGCCTCCTGACAGCGTCGAACTGGTGCGCGACAGCGAGAGATAGTCGAGTCCGACCGAAGCAAGGAAGCCTAATCGGGCGTTGACTTCCTTCAGGATCGGCGCCGCGATCATGCGCTGTTCCGCATTGAAGGAGAGCGACGCGAAGAAGCCGATCGCCTTCTCAACGTTCAAGGCACAGACTTCGCCGATGTTGAGGAAGAGTCCTCCCGAACGGATGCGCACCGCGAGGGCCGCGGGCTTCAAGCGCATGCCCTTGCACGTCAGGCATGGGGCGTCGGTCATGTACCCGGTGAGCCGTTCCTTGACGAGTTGGCTTTCGCTTTCGAGATAGCGACGCTTCAGGTTGGGCATGACGCCTTCCCACGAAAAGCCGAGCTTGTCCTCGTCCTCGGGCGAGAGTCCGTGCAGCAGAATGCGCTTGACCTTGGCGGGAAGTTTCGCGAAGGGCGTCTCGGGGTCGACCTTGAACGAGGTGCAGAATTTCTTCAGCAGCCGCGAATACCAGATGTTCATCCGCTTGCCGTTCTTCCGCCACGGATCGATCGCGCCGTCTCCGAGACCTTTGGCTTGATCGGAGATGACCAGTCGCTCGTCGAACTCCTGCACGCGGCCGAGACCGGCGCAGGTCGGGCACGCCCCGTGCGGCGAGTTGAACGAGAAGAGTCGCGGCTCGAGTTCCTCAAGGCTGGAGTCGGAGTGCAGCGGACAAGCGAACTTCTCGCTGTAACGTTCCTCGCGCCAGGTGCCGTTGTCCTCGATGAGGACGACCACATTGCCGTCAGCGAGCTTGAGTGCCGCTTCGACGCTCTCGGCAAGTCGTTGTCTGCTGTCGGGACCGATGCTGATGCGATCGACGATCGCTTCGACGTCGTGGGTTTCGTAGCGCCCGAGTTTCAACGGATTCTCGCCAGGCTCCTTGAGGGCCTCGCGAAGATCGACCAGCGTTCCGTCGACGCGAGCTCGAACGAATCCCTGCTTCTGGATGAGTTCGAGGGCTTCGCGATGAAAGCCCTTCTTCGAGCGGACGATCGGGGCCGCGATCATCGCCTTGGCGCCGTCGCGATGGAGAATCAGACTCGCGACGATCTGCGACGCGCTGTTGGCCGAAATCGGCTGGCCACAGAGCACCTGCGTTCCGTCCTTCTTGGTCTCCACGACATGCCAACAGGTCGGCTGCCCGCAGCGGGCGTAGAGCAGTCGCAGGTAGTCGTAGATTTCAGTCGTGGTTGCAACGGTGGAGCGCGGCGTGTGACCGCCGGAGCGCTGCTCGATGGCGATGGTC